>JBGOWL010000119.1:0-5577 GCA_041478585.1 Dehalococcoidia bacterium
AGGGGACAGGCTGAAGTTCTACAAGGCGCTGAGCGTTACCAACGCAGAGGCTGGCAACTGTAACCTAGGAAGTGATACAACTATTTGGGGCAGGTCAGAGGTGGGCAGAGATGTCTGCCCTGTTCATCGGGGACAGCTCGGACTCAGGGCGAGAGCCGCTATCTTCCTGCACCGACGCGGAGATGGTCCAGGACACGAAGATGGTCCAGGCGACTCCGGTAGGCCGATTCTGTCTCGTCATGTGGATCACACAAGACCCACGTCAGAGTCTCGATTTCGGTCAGAAGCATGTGCTGCTCGGCCTGGAGGAGTGAAAGCAACTCGAAGTCCCGGGTGCCTAGGCTACTGATTTGCGTCTGGTGGGCAACAAGGGCCAGCTCGAGCCTCTCGATCTTGTGTCGAATCTCTTGCTGTGACTTCATGAGCACTACCTCGCGAAATTGTCTTTACCATGCAATCATCTCAGCGTCGTGCAATCTGGTGAAGTACTAACTGGCCCAATATTCTGACCCAAAGCGCTCGAAACTGGGGCGGGAAACACGGGGGAGGTATGCCTTGTTGGTGGGCTGTCAGACTCCGGAGGTTGCGATGAAACCGGAGGGGGCTTGCCGAGGCGGTCTGAATGAGGAACAGATGTCACTCATTCTGCTTGGCTGGCACCGCCGACGGATTACGCACAGCGATACTCAACCTCTCCTTCTGGCCAGGATCAAAACACGAACAGACCCCGGCAAGTGTTAGGCGACAATGAAAGAGGATCAGGGGCGATTCGTTCATAAACAGATGATCATGAAGTGTTTTTTCGTTCGGGGATCGCGCTGCCCAAGGTGCTGTGAGACGCATGAGATCAAGCCCAGACGGCGATGACGATGGCATGGGCTCTGGAGGTGGGGACGGTCTGAGAGCTCTGGCGGTCTTCCACAACAGATCGACAACACCATCCCGATGCGTGCAGAGCAAGACAGGACTTGTGATCGGGAAGTTCTGTCTATCAAACAAGTTGGCTCCCCGAGTAGGATTCGAACCTACAACCTAGCGGTTAACAGCCGCCCGCTCTACCGTTGAGCTATCGGGGAACTCTACTGGAGCGTTTATTTTACACCAATTCCAGCGAGAGGGAAAGTCACAGGGCATTAGCTGTTGTGGCTTTGGGCCAGGATATGTCGTATGATTATAGAAAACTGACGATACTATCTTGAAATTTGTCATATCAGCTTAGAGAATGCAGACCGGGGGGAAGTAGATGGGAGAACAGATGACTCTGGAGCAGGTTCTAAAGGGGGCAATACGGAAGGAGATTGAAGCGCAGAGCATGTATACTGGCCTAAGCCAGAAAGTGAAGGATGAGGCGGCGAAGGGGGCGCTTTTGAAGCTGTCCCGCGAGGAGAAGGGTCACCAGGATCGTCTGGAGGGCTATCTTCAGAGAGGGCTTGGGGATGGGTCTTTGAGTATCAAACACGTGGTGGACTACAAGATCGCGGAGCTGGCGGGCCCGACGGAGCCGTCTGCGGAAATGGGACTGAAAGAAACCTTTCTGGTGGCTGCCAATCGGGAGAAGGCCGCTCATGCGCTCTACACCGGTCTGGCCGGGATCCATCCAGATGGAGAGGCAAAGAGGCTGCTCTTGCAGCTTGCTGCCCAGGAGTTGGAGCACAAACAGCGGGTGGAATCCCTATACACCCAGGTGGCCTACCCTCAGACTGACGGCGGATAGACTGTCGTGCCTATGAGGTCTCGCTCATAGGTCGCATTGGCCCACATTCCCTGCCGCGTTGAACACGACTCTGTCCCATAAGCGGGACTGTCTGACTGCCAGAGTACCCGGACAGACCTCAATCCATGGATTACCCCATACGTTAGTCCTGCTTCCTTTTGATGTTATTCCTGTCCTTCACAAGTGAAGGGGGAATCCACAGCCGCAGCAAGGGCGCAGAGCATGACAGGACCCACGGATGGGGGACAGATAGAAGTGTGTTCTAGAACACCATCACTTCCCAAACCCATGAGGTGACTTGATAATAATGTAGTAGGACGCTTGGCAAGTGCGCCCACGATGTGGGTTCACAAGGGCGAGGTGTGTCCAGCGACGGTTGCTCCTGTGGATTAGGGGAGAGTGACAGCGACATGTTGAATTAGGGGGTAGTGTGGTGATCTGGCTGGTGTTCCAGCAACCTGAAGGTCAGGTCGGGGACCTGACACTCACTGTCGACGGGAGGCCACCAGGGCCTCCCCTACAGGTAGATTGCACCAGGTCAGGTCGGAGACCTGACACTCACGGAAACTGGGGAGTTGGCAGACAGGCACTTGATGGGAGACTGGGAGGTGTTGGAGGGATGATGAGACGCAATAGAGCAGGGATGGCGAGAAAGAGAAGATCGGCATGCAGGCCGATACGGGGACAGCGGGGAGACATGTTGATCGAGATACTGGTGGCCGTGGCTATTCTGGGGGTGGTGGCCGTGGCATTTCTCAGCGCTCTGTTGTCTGGTTACCTGGCACTGGTGCTGGCGGACGAGAAGACTATGGCTGAGAGCCTGACCCGGACTGAACTTGAGCATGTCAGAAACGCCGAGTATCCGGTGGTGAGCGATAATCATACGCCTGTGGCCGGCTACGATGTGGTTACCTATGCCGTATATACCGATCCAGTGACATACCTACCCACCACGACTGCTATGGGCAGGCAGGAAGTGACAGTGGAGGTGTGGCATCAAGGCGAGCTGGTGCTGGTCACTGTAACTTACAAGGTGAGACTATGAGGCGGTTCAGGAGGAATGAGAAAGGGTTCACCCTGATAGAACTGCTGGTGGCCATACCTATCGCCGGCATGGTAGTGGCCGCATCCACCGGAGGCATCATTCAGTTGCTGAACAGCCGTGATATAGACGCGGGTGTGCTGGCCATACGCCAGGTGCAGACAGCCGGCAACTGGGTGACGCGGGACGGCGTGCAGGCGCAGGAAGTGATCATCAACTCGGGTGACGGCTTCCCGCTGGTTCTGAAGTGGACGCGTTACGATACCAACCAGAGCTATGAAGTCAGCTACTCGCTTGTGCCGGCTGGAGGGGGCGGTCTGATGAACCTCCAGCGTACGGAGACCGTCAACGGCGGCAACCCTTCGACCCATATAGTGGGCCAGTATCTTGTCGTTGATGGCGGGAGCACCAGTTGCTGGTGGGAGCCTGTCCAGAGCGGGCTGCCAAGAGAATTTACCATCAGGCTAACAGCCGACGTCGGGCAGACGAGGGAATTCAGGGAGTACAGGGTCAAACCAAGGGTTCTGTGACCATGACAGTCCGCGGCAATCTAGCGGATGGCGTGGTGATGGCCGATGTCAGCCTGGCAATGCAGCGCCGATGCAGGATGGGGGACAAGGCTCCAGGTTGCGGTTGGAGGATGAGATGACAACGAGAATGGCACGAGTCAGGGAGACGGTGTGTCGCCTGGGTGGGCAGTCAGGGCAGACTGCTTTCGTGGCAGTCCTGATCTTGCTCGTCCTGGGCGGGCTGATCGTTGTACCTGTGCTGGGCTTCACCATCAGTGGTCTGAAGCAGGGTCAGGCCCATGAGGAGAGGACCCACGAGTTCTATGCCGCTGATGCCGGTGTGGAAGATGCCATGTGGAAAATCAGAAACGATGCGCTGCCCGATGGTATGCAGGGCCCATGGGATGAGACGGCATATCGTAACGGAACGTACTCCTATGCCTATGACCTGCCTCAGGTAAATGATAAGGACCTCACGGTGGAGATCAATCGGATGTGGCTGTTGCAGGGTCACGAAGACCGCAGTGTCCCCTTCAATGACAAGGTGACGGTTGTGGGCAGTGTGGTTGGGCCGGGCAAGTATGAGATCGCCATAATCGACACCGGGGTCCCCAGCGGTTTCAAGATAGAAAGGATAGGATGCTGGCTTCCGGCAGGCTTCAGCTACGTTCCCGGTTCCAGCAATCTGGGAAAGGACCCCAATCGGCCCCCCGTCTACAAGTGCCAACCCACAACATCCGACTTCGGAGGTGGCCAGACTATCATCTGGGAATATAGCCCGGCCATCGAATACAGCAAACTGCCCGGCGCAGCTGACCGGAAGACAATCACCTTTGATTTCACCCCAGCCACGGCAATGACGGGGTCATTCAGCTGGATCAGGATGGACGTTCTCAAGGATGGGTATCTGGCTTATGATCTGGGGCTCAGTCTCTACGAGATCAAGTCCACGGCCGTCGATCCTGTTACGGGGAGATGGACCACTCTGACGGCCTACACTGCCAAGGAAGAATTCCGTAACTTCGGTGCTGTCATCTATGGCGATTACCAGGCGACGGGGCAAGCCCTGGCTAGGGATCCCTGGACCTTTGCGGGAAGGAAGAAGGGACGGCGATACGTGGAGACGCCTGCCGAGATCAGCAGCATACCCGCCGGTGCCGAGGTGGAAAGAGTCCTGCTCTACTGGACGGGGTGGAAGAACACTCCGTGGGATGCCTGGTATGATGACAAGCCGGTGGACCAGTGGACCGAGGCTGATCAACGGGCACTTTTGGACCTGGTGAATACCGCCAGGGTTAACCAGGTGCAGCTCAAGGTGGAGGCGGGTGGCACGCTTCTATTCAACCAGACGGTCACCGCTTCGAGAAGCCAGGTGCTTCCCAATGGCACCTGGACGGGAAACAACGAACATGGCTGGTCCTATTCCTGCTATGCTGACGTCACCGATGCTCTGGTGGCCTGTCTGAAGGGGAAGCAGAGCACCTTCACAGGGAACGGCAAGTACACGGTGGGGCATGCCGCTGCCGTTGTGAAACCGGCGGATGAGACCGGCTATGCGCTGTATATATGGAAGGGCAATCACGGCAACGAAAACGTGGCCTTCAGGACGGATTATCCCCTGTCGAACACCACCCAATCATCCGCTTGGGACTCACTGGAGACCGATGAGTTGTCTGTTGACGAGTGGGCCAATGGCGGGTGGTCGATAGTTGTCATCTATAGCAGCCCGGAGACCAAGGGGCGCCAGCTATACATTTATGACACTCTACGCTACCTCAACCACGGCCAGAAGGTGACGTTCAACGTGGAGAACTTCCTGGCTCCCCAGGATGTTCTAACCGATCCGCAGGCTGTGCGGCTGACCTGTTTTGTCGGTGAGGGAGATGACTATGTGGGGGACAGCATTCGGGTCAACAACAGCTACCTGTCTGACACGGTCAACCCGTGGAACAATGTGTGGAATTCCAGATCCAATGTGTCGACGACTGCCTCCAGTGACGGCATTGACCTGGACACTTACGCGGCTGGAAACGGGGTTATCCGGCCGGGAGACATCCGGGCTGAGGTAAGCCTGGGTACAGGGGGTGACGTGTGGAACCTGGTGTATATTATTCTGTCATTCCGCAGTGAAAAGAGCGCTGCGGGTCTGCTTGGCTTGACGTTGGATACCGGTTAGCCCCTCGTACGCGTGATACGGCTGCTTTCAACAGGCCCGTACCCAGTGCCAACCGTGTTGGAGTGTTGGGGGTCTGGGCCTTCTGTTTCCATCAGGCAGTGGCTGCCGAGCCAGGATTCGAACCTGGGCTAAGGGA
>JBGOWL010000139.1:0-4934 GCA_041478585.1 Dehalococcoidia bacterium
CATCCGTGGGGCAGCCTTTGGCCTGGCCTCCAAGCAGTATGATCTGGTTCTGGCGCTGGGGTTTGAGAAGTTGAAGGATTTTGGTTTTGGCGGATTGGTCGCTGCCGGTGCGCCGGGGAAAGTCTACCCGATGTATGCTGCGGAGCAGGGTGCTGCCCCGGGACGATACGCTCTGGCGGCTACTGCGTATTTCCGTAAGTACGGGCTTACCAAGGAAGAGGGCAAGAAGACGTTGGCCAAGATATCCGTGAAGAGCCATCACAATGGCGCTCGCAATCCTCGGGCCCACCTGCGCCGGGAGATAACCGTGGAGCAGGTGATGAATGCTCCCATGATCGCCTGGCCTTTGGGACTATTCGACTGCTGTGGAGTCACCGACGGTGCTGCAGCAGCGATCATGTGCCGCACCGAGGACGTGAAGAAGTACGCTGCCAATCATCCCCATGACTACATCACCATCAAGGGATTTGGCCTTGCGGCCAGCCCAGGATGGGGCAAAGAGATGAGCACGTATGACTTCACCTACTGGGATGCCACCGAATCAGCCTCGAAGCAGGCCTATGCCGCCGCGGGCATCAAGAATCCCCGGAAGGAGCTGAGCCTGGCGGAGGTTCATGACTGCTTCTCTATCGCCGAATTGATTGGTGTAGAGTCCATGGGTGTTTGTCCGTATGGCAAGGGTAAAGAGGATGTTGACTCCGGGGCCTGGGAGCAGGATGGAGAGATACCGATCAACATCAGTGGTGGTTTGAAGTCCTTTGGCCATCCCATCGGTGCCAGTGGCTGCCGCGAAGTGTATGAGTTCTATACCCAGTTTCAGAAGAAGGCACAAGAGCCGTCGCGGCAGTTGAAGGATGTGAAGTTTGGCCTGGCCCACAACCAGGGCGGTTACCCTGGCCAGTTTGTGTGCGGTATTACCATAACTGGTGCTCCTGACGTCTAATTGCCACGGATAAATAAACTGATGGGCGTCGTCTGTGACATGATGGTGTCGTGTCTCTGATCGGCGCCCTGTGTATAGTAGAAGTGTTTCTAAGGAGGTAGTCAAGGATATGGGGACGAAGCTTCAGGGCAAGAATGCAGTGGTGACTGGTGCAGGCAGGGGTATCGGCAGAGAGATAGCCATAGCTCTGGCTGCTGAAGGAGCCAAGGTAGTGGTCAATGGTGTAACCCGAACACCGGAGGCAGGCCACGAACTGCCACCGACGGAAGAGACAGTTGCCGCAATCAAGAAGGCCGGGGGCACGGCCGTTGCCAACTACGAGAACATCTCCGATTTTGCGGCTGCCGAGAGGCTGATTAAGTTCTGTGTGGATACCTTTGGCAGGATAGACATCCTGGTCAATTCACAGGGTGTGGTCCGCGACCGCATGGTTCATAACATGAGCGAAGAGGAATGGGATGCCGTGCTCAACGTCCATCTCAAGGGGACCTTCAATACCTGCCGCCATGCTCTCGGGTATATGAGGAAACAGAACTGGGGGCGTATCATCAACATGAGCTCCGCAGCCTGGTTGGGCAGTGTGGGCCAGGCCAACTACTCCGCCTCCAAAGGCGGGATAACCAGTCTTTCCCGCACCATCGCTCTGGAAGCGGGTAGAAATGGTGTCACCTGCAACTGCATTGTGCCCATGGCGGCCACCAGGATAACTATGAATGAGGAAGTCAAGGCGAAGTTCAAGAGGCAGTACGAAGAGGGCACACTCACCAAACAGGTATATGAAGAACGAATCAACATGCCCGGGCCGGAGTACATAGCACCTATCGTGGTCTATCTGTGTACCGATGCCGCTGCCAATGTCAACGCCCTTTCGTTCCGGGCCGCGGGCGGCACCGTGGGCATTTATTCAGAGCCGGCCCTGGTCAAGACCATGCATAAGGACCATCGCAAGGGAGAGAAATGGTCTGTGGATGACCTGGCAGAGCTGGTACCTAAGATACTGCTGGCGACATACATCAACCCGGCTCCGCCGCAGCCACCCGGGCAGGAGAAGAAATAGCGCAATCGTAATCTCGTAGGGGAGGGGCTTGTCCCCTCCCGCCGCACGGGAGACCACAAGGGTCTCCCCTACAGTGGTCTTTAAGGTATCTGATCCAAGAATCCACAGTAAGGATACTCTTCCCATTTATCAACGAGTCCCTTCCACACCGGGTTGTTGATAATATACTCAGCCACTCGCCTCATATCTTCGTCCTTCCGGACCAGATGATCATGAAAGCTCTGTTGCATTACCTTACCAGAGAACCCTTGTTCCCAAGATAGTCTGGTGATTTTGCTACTGAGTCCACTCATGAATTGACTAACAGATATTCCCGATTCAATTGGACTGGATAGCAAGTGAATATGATCAGGCATTAGACAATAGACATAGACGGCATGCCCTACTCTTTCTCTCTCCATCCCGATACACTCGACAACCTTCCTGTTGAAGTCATGATGCACAAACAAACACTGGCCGTTTTTGCAGCACAACGTCAGGAAGAAGACATTGTTTGGGGATTGATAATCAAATCCTCTGAGACGAGTGGGTTTTCGTCTGGGATAATTCACCTCAGCCATATCGTCATGCGTGCTTGTTATTCGTGTCCGCGGGAGACCACAAGGGTCTCCCCTACAGTGATGGGGAGGTGCTGTCTATTTCTGCTCGTACCTGTCGTAGGAAACGATTTCAGAGAGCTCTTTTCGTGCTGGTGCCTTGGACTGCTGGTTGGGATAACCCAGCGGACTCATCTCCACAAATACCACCCCGGCAGGTAGTTGCAGTATCTCGGCTGCTTTGCTGGCATCCACCAGACCTACGTGGACTGTGCCCAGACCCAGGGAGTGGGCGGCCAGGGCCAGATTTTGCATAGCCAGAGCTACGTCGAACATAAACCAGTCGCCTTTGTCGGTGCAAACCTCTCCTCGCTTGTAACCTGCCCTGCCCAGCATGGCGCAGGCTGCGATGACTATCGGTGCCTCTGTGATAGCAGCAGTGGCGGGATTGCCTGGGTTGAGTGTCCCCGCCAACTTGGCTTTGATGGCCGGGTCTCGCACCACAACAAGTCTGCAGCACTGGGTGTTGGCCCAGGAGGGCGCCCAGCAGGCGGCCTCAAGAATGACCCTCAGGTCTTCTTCCTTCACCGGATCCGACCTGTAGTGGCGAACGCTTCTCCTGGTTTGGATCGCTGACAGAACATCCATCGTGTTGACCTCCTATCCAGGCTGTTCAGATGTGCGAAGTAACCTCGCCGGCAGTCAGTGCCAGTGTGCTTCCGTCCGACCGTCTCAGTATCAGGCTGCCCTTGACATCAATCGACTCTGCACAACCCTCCTCAACGCTGTCTCCCCATCGGACTGTTACCCACTTGCCCAGTGTCTCCACAAAAGGAAGCCACGCATCATAGACGGTTCCTGCCTGCCGCAGGTCTCCATATACTTCATCGAATGCCTTGATTAGCGCTGTCATTAAGTCTTGCGCCGATATGCTCCTACCTGCTTCGACTGACAGACTTGTGGCTATGGCGGCAATCTCAGGAAAAGAGGTCGGGTCGAAGTTGACGTTGATCCCGATACCGACGATAGCAGCCTTGAGATCAGTGCCTTCAAAGATGTTCTCGATCAGTATACCGCTCACCTTTTTGCCGTTGAGGAGGATGTCATTGGGCCATTTTATGCGCGGCTTCAACCCCGTTACTGTTGTGATACTCCGGAGGGTGGCCAGAGAGGCAACCATATTGAGCTGTGGCAGGTAGGACATATTGGGATGCAGGATGATTGACAACGATATGCTTCCTTCAGGAGGTGATAGCCATGTACGCCCCAGTCTCCCCCTCCCCTCTGTTTGCTCACCAGCGATGATGACTGTTCCCTCAGCCATACCCTCCTTTGCCAGTTGCCTGGCCATTTCCATGGTGGAAGTGAGCCGAGGATAGTAGAGGATATTCCGGCCAATGAGGCCGTCTGGTGACCCTATGAGGGTCATTGGCGTGCCCTGCTTCAGTGTTCGAGGCCTGCGTCCTTGGCTGGCTTTGCTCATAGCATAGTATGCAGAATGCCTCATGCCAATGCAAATCTGACTGGGTTCTGAACCACCCGGGCCCACTTTACATCTGCTGGAGCTTTGGATTTGACGCTGCCTGAACAAATTCATTAGAATCGATACCAGGCTTCGTAGCGCTTTGCAGGGGGAATCAATGGATTTTGGTTTTTCGAAGGAAGAAGAAGCCTTTCGTCAGGAGGTAAGGGAATTCCTGCGAAAGGAAGTGACTCCACAGATACGGGAGGAGGCTGACTCGGGCATCGGGTGGGGGCCTCACACGTGGGAATTGGTCCGCAAGCTGGGGGCCAAGGGGTTGTTGACTCCTACGTGGCCGAAGGAGTATGGAGGACTTGGTTTTCCCCCTCTCTATCGCTTCATAGTCCATGAAGAGCTTGACTATGCTGAAGCCCTGCCCCATGAAGCCCTGACAGTGGGTGCAGGTGTCGCTGGCCCGACAATCATGCTCTATGGCTCGGAGGAACAGAAGGAAGACTATCTCCCACGGATTGCCCGCGGCGAAATCGAATTTGCTCTGGGCTACACTGAGCCTCAGGCAGGATCAGATCTTGCCAGCCTGCAGCTTCGGGCTGAAGATCGTGGCGATCACTTCCTTTTCAATGGCCAGAAGGTTTTCAACACCAGGTGCCACTTTGCTCAGTATCACTGGATCGCTGCCCGGACAGATTCACAGGGACCGAAGCACCGGGGCATTTCTCTCTTCATTGTGGACCTCAGCAGTCCGGGCATAACCCTTCGACCCTTGTGGGGTATCGATGGCACACGGACCAATGAGGTCTTCTACGACAACGTGGTCGTACCCAAGAAGAACCTGGTCGGTGAGAAGAACCGCGGCTTCTACTATACCGTGACTGCCCTCGAGTTCGAGCGTGTACTTTCTGTGGGGAGACTGAC
>JBGOWL010000094.1:0-6317 GCA_041478585.1 Dehalococcoidia bacterium
CCCTTGTTGCCAGACTGAAAGAAGCCTACAAGAAAACGGCTCTTGGCTGGAAGCCCCAGATCTTCAGGAGCCATTCAGATGCCAACATACTCTGGGCCGGCGGAACGGACCCGATTATTCTAGGCCCCGGACAGTTGGAGACAGCGCACACTCCCGAGGAATCCGTAGAGTTTCCCCAGGTGGTACAGGCAGCCGAACTCTATCTGAGCTTTGCTTTGTCTCTGCCAACACGATAGGCCATACACAGTTCGTGCGGAGGGAGTAGCCCATATATCGCGTCAGGAGGAAGCATAGATATGCTCACCAGGGACGATCTCGAAAGATATGATCGACAGATAAGGTACGAAGGATTTGGAGAGGAAGGGCAGCAAAAGCTCAAGTCTTCGCACGTGATTGTGGCCGGTGCCGGCGGAATAGGATGTCCAGCTTCAATGTACCTGGCCTGCGCTGGAGTGGGGCGGATCACCATCATCGACAGCGAACTCGTGGAGCTTTCCAACCTTAACCGCCAGGTACTGCACTGGGACAAAGATATCGGAGAAAGAAAAGTTATCTCAGCCGCACACAAGCTGGCCAGCTTGAATCCATCGATAAAGGTCATACCTATCGCAGCACAAATCACCGAGACCAATGCAAGGGACATTATCAAGGGGGTCAGCGTAGTAGTGGATGCAATGGACAATTTCGAGACCAGAGCCATCCTGAACCGAGCATGCGTAGCCGAAGGAATCCCCTTCATCCACGGCGGAGTCTGGGGGCTGTGTGGTCAGATCACTACTATCATCCCCGGGAAGACACCATGTCTGGCCTGCCTCTATCCTCAGAAACCTGAGGAGCAAACGCCGTTCCCTGTATTCGGTGTCGCCCCTGCCATGGTGGCCATTATCCAGGCCACTGAAGCGATCAAAATAATCGCTGGTTTTGGTCGCCTGCTCACAGGTCAAATGCTTTATGTCAATTTGGCCACCATGGATTTCTGCCTCCGCGAGGTAGCTAGGAAACCTGACTGCGAAGTGTGTGGCAGCGGGGGAAACAAATAGCTGATGAAGATTCGTTTGAAGTCCTTCTTCCATTTCGACATAACCAGGGTCTTTGACCAAAACCAGATTGACCTGGCAGGAGATAGACCAACTTTGAGGGCCCTCTTACAGGAAGTAATCCAGAAAAGCGACGGGAAAATTCAAGTCATCGAACCGGAGACCGGCTATATCGACACAGAGTATTTTGTGCTGCTGAATGGACGCGAATCCCAGGCCCTCCCTCAGGGGCTGGAGACCGAGCTTCACGATGGTGATGAGGTGGGCATCGGCATGATGCACTTCTGGGGTGGAGGTTAACCAGACAATAACCAGACAGGACAGGGTCATGTTCTCAGCATAGCGTCAAACAGAGGGGACTGAGAAAACTTGAACCAAGAAGCGAAGATACTAAATACCTATCGAACCGTGGCCATAGTAGGGCTTTCGCCAGATGCAGAACGCCCCAGCTTCAGGGTGGCATCTTACTTGAAAGAGCAAGGATATAGAATTATCCCGGTGAACCCAGAGTTCAGTCAGATACTGGGGGAAGCCTGCTATACTGACTTAGTATCGATTCATGAGCCAGTGGATGTGGTAGACATCTTCCGACGCGCCGAGGAAACGCCAGCCATTGTGGAACAAGCAATCGCCATAGGAGCAAAGGTGGTCTGGATGCAGGAAGGCGTGGTGAATGAAACAGCAGCCGGCAGAGCAAGAGAAGCCGGGCTACTGGTGGTGATGGACAAATGTATGCGCAAAGAGCATCTGAAACTGAAGGATAGAGAGACAAATTGAGGCAGGAGGTCAACGATGTCCAAAACAAGTGAGAACGTGGAATTCGCTTTCGCCGGTGAAAGCCAGGCCAACCGCAAGTATCTCTTCTTTGCGGAGAAGGCTGACGAAGAGGGAAACAAACAGATAGCCCGATTGTTCCGCGCCACGGCAGAGGCAGAAACGGTCCACGCCCGCAACCACCTGAAGGTGGTGCAGGGCATCAAGTCAACCAAGGACAACCTCTCGGCGGCAATCAGCGGCGAGAACTACGAATTCACCCAGATGTATCCTGGATTCATCAAACAGGCCGAGGGTGAGAAGCATGATAAGGCCAGGAACAGCTTCGACCTAGCCAACAAAGTGGAAGAAATCCACCACGGCCTGTTCCAGGCTGCACTGAGCAAACTCGAAAAAGGCCAACCTATGGATGAGCAGCCATTCTACGTTTGCCAGATCTGTGGCAACACGGTGGAAGGCAAGGCTCCGGAAAAGTGCCCTGTTTGCGGGGCACCTGCGAAGAAGTTCAAGCGCATCGACTAACCTTGATGACCTTGATCTGAGCCAATTGCAGCTCTGTGCTCAGAGATAAAGGGAGGTGCCCATGAGAATCCTGGGGATTATGGGAAGTCCGAGAATAAGAGGAAACACCGATCTGCTGCTTGATGAGACCTTGAAGGGAGCACAGAGTCAGGGGGCGGAGATCGAGAAAATCGTCGTTGACAAGCTTAAGATAGCGCCCTGTAGAGAAGACTATGCCTGCCTCAAGGATGGCAACTGTGACATCAGAGATGCCATGGATGATATATACCCGAAGCTGCTGAATGCCGATGGCGTCATCGTTGCCTCTCCAATCTTCTTCTACGGGCTCACCAGTCAGGCCAAGGCACTCATCGATCGCTGTCAGGCGCTATGGGCCAGGAAGTACGTTCTCAAGCAGAAACCACCTGATTCAGGCAGAAAAGGCGCCTTTATCGCTGTCGGGGCCACCCAGGGTGAAAGACTGTTTGATGGGTCGATATTGACGGTGAGATATTTCTTCCAGACCATTGGCGTCAAGTATGCCGACGAGCTCCTCATACGGGGCATAGACAAAAAGGGCGAGATAAAGGAACATCCCACCGCGTTACGGGATGGATTTGAGCTGGGCCGCAGGCTGGTTCAAGATTGAAATCAAGGAGGTAGTTGAAAATGTCGGAACAGCCCAAGAGAATAACCAGCGCCCTGGAGACAGCGCTGCAAATGGAGATTGAAGGAAAGAAATTCTATCAGAAGGCAGGACAGAAGAGCGTCAGCACACTGGCCCAGGAACTGTTCAAACAACTGGCCGCCCAGGAGGATATACACTATCAGAAGATAAAAAAGGTCTACGAGGCAGTAAAGACGCGGGGGAAATGGCCAGAAAAGGAGTCCACATTCAAACACCAAAAGAGCATACAAAGTGTGTTCAAGGATGCCGTAGATAGAATGGACGTCGATTTCAAAGCCCCCTCCAGTGAAATCGAAGCGCTGAAGGTGGGGATGAGCATGGAGGACAAGAGCTACAGTTTCTACACAAACCGTGAAGAGGAGTCAGAGTCACCTGCCGAGAAAGCCTTCTACAAAGCCTTGACAGGGGAGGAAAGGGCTCACTACCTCACTCTCTCAGCTTCGGTGGAATACCTTTCAGACCCGGCAGGATGGTTCACCATGAAGGAGCGGTGGAGCCTCGATGGCATGTAGGTTGCCTGTTTGCCAGATGAAGGGAGACCTGAGGCGGGTCGTTTGGAAAAGCGGCGCATTAGCTATATAATCTCCTTGACTGCTGCGATACATCTGGACGGTCTATGGCTATCGAAATCGAGCTCCTAAAATCAATACCATATTTCCTTGGCTTGAGTGCAGCGGAACTCGAAGCAATCAAACAACATGTCTTCGAGCAATCGGCCGAGAGAAACGACATGATACTTCTGGAAGAAGAAGCAGCCCATGCAGTCTACTTCGTGGTTTCAGGAGTGGTCAAAGTCTTCAAGACTTCGGTGGAAGGCAAGGAGCAGATTCTGTGCATCGTGAAAGCAGGTGAGTCCTTCAACGACATCGCAGTATTCGATGGTGGGCCCAATCCTGCCAGCGTCATAGCCATGACTCCGGTGGTCCTCTATGGAATAACCAAGACTGACATGGAGACCATCCTGAGAAGGCACCCCGGTCTGGCTACCAACGTGATCAAGATTCTATCCAAGAAGGTGCGCCACTTCGTCTCGCTCGTCGAAGATCTGTCATTCCGCCATGTCACCGACAGGCTGGCCAAGCTGCTTCTGGAATATGCCACAGACCATGGGCCAATCGGTGGCGAAGCAGGGGCACGCCCCAGACTCACTCAGCAAGAGATGGCAGCCATGGTCGGTACGGCCCGCGAAGTGGTGGGCAGGTCTCTCAAGGCACTGGAGGAGGAAGGCGCTATCAGGATGGACCGCCACCGCATTGTGATCGTCAACAAGAAGCGGTTGGAGGAAATGAGCGGTGTCACTGCAGGATAGATCTGATGGAGACAAAGATCACATACGTCTGGCTAGTGAACATGCTAGGATCGACGATGATGTGCGAGGTTTAAGATGCTGGTGAAACCTATCCTGAACGAAGCACTGTGCAACGGGTGCGGGTTATGTGTGACCGTATGTCAATGCGGAGGCATGGTGATAGTCGCAAGTATTATCAAGAGGGTTGACGTAGCAGATTGCAGGTATTGCGCAGAATGCGAGCTTGTTTGCCCAACCGGGGCCATCCAGTGTCCCTATGAGATAGTTATCGAAGAAAGCATCGAGATGACTATCGAAGAGTAGTATTCGGCCCGCGATTATCCTGTCACCCCAGGACCCTGGCGAATATGGGGTTGGAGGTCAGCACTCTGGAACGGGCCAGACAGTATGTTGAGCCATCGCGGGTAAGCAGTCCCTCACTGACCATATCGTCAAATCTGCGGAGCAGGTCAGCAGTGGTATCAACCCCATACCGCCCGACAAGCTCATCAGCCACCAGACCTTCAGAAAGCAGCCGCAATCGCAGCATAGCTTCTTCAGCAGCTTTGTCTCTCGGGCCCAGCCCTTCGACCTCATCCACAAGCCCGGCAGGATGGCGAAGATAAGCTTCCAGATCGCTGCGATTCTTGAAGCGCTTGCCCTCGATATGCGAGGCTGCTGCAGGGCCGAGTCCCAGATAGTCGCCGCCACGCCAGTAGTTCAGGTTATGCAGACACTCGTGGCCCTCAAGGGCAAAGTTGGATATCTCATAGTGAAGGAAGCCCAGACTCTCCAGAAAGCACCTGGCTTCTTCGAAGAGCTCAGCCTGTTCATCGCCAGAGGGCAGATCATGCGGCGGATTCGTCGCCAAAAGTGTACCGTCCTCCAGCGACAGACAGTACACGGAGAGATGATGCACACCGAGCGCGGCTAAAGTCATCAGAGTGGAATGAAGCATCGGCCATCGCTGACCAGGCAGGCCAACGATAACATCAGCGGAGATGCCCCCGAAGCCAACCTTCCCGGCTCGTTCGACTGCCGCAATAGCCTGTGCCGCATTGTGAATTCTGCCCACCCTCTGAAGTTCCCCATCCACAAGCGACTGCACGCCGACTGACACGCGGTTCAGGCCAGAATCTACGCCAGCCTGAAGCAAATCAACGTTAGCCGATTCAGGATTGACTTCAATGGTGGCCTCAACCGCCCCCGAGAGAACGAACATCTCACCAAGACCGTTGAGCAATCTCCCCAAACCTTCCGCACCAAGAAGGCTGGGTGTTCCACCACCCAGGTAAAGGGTATCGAATGACAGCCCGGCATAGGCCCGGGCCTCGTTGAGCACAGCGCCAACATAAGAGTCGATGAGGTCCGATCGGTCCGCGAGAGAGTAGAAATCACAATAGGCACACTTGCTGATGCAGAAGGGTACGTGGATATAGAGTCCTCTCATGATGACTATTCCGATTCCGACCGATCATTCTCCTATTCCAGTGTAGTGTCCTCATGATGGCTTTGCAATGAGATGAGAAAGAAACAGGAAGGACGTATGGAGCAGTACACAGATTATAGGTCTTGAGGACAGTCTCAAGTCCTACACGGCGCCGCTGGGAGGGAAACCGAGAAGAAGCTCTTACGCTTGCAGATCCAGGTCCACGCTGTCATCCGGAGAGGGTGCAGGTTTGCTGGAGCGCTGTGGTCGGAGTCGAGCGGAGTGGAATCCGTTTTCGAATTTTCTCTCCTCCCCACACACTTTGCAAACACCTTTGGCCACCGCGCTATCAGTGGAGTCGACCATCCAGTGGTGACGGCAGGTTGCCCCGGTAACACATTCAACATTGTCTTCATGCTCATTCGAGTACATTTGAAAGACTCCTCAAAACTACAGTAGGAATGGCCCTGGCAATCCTGCCAGAGGTCCATGGGCTACACCGTATCATGGGAGTATCACTTCTGTATCTCAAAGGGAGTGAGGTTTGCTCCATTACCATCACATTTGGACGGAATGACATGGACAGCTTGAAGCTCTACA
>JBGOWL010000084.1:0-6643 GCA_041478585.1 Dehalococcoidia bacterium
ATCACCGCGGCAACGACGGACGCGACAACCACGGCCGTGACGGCGGGCGTGGCGGGAACGACGACCACGGCCACGGGCGCGACTGAAAGCACTGATCCAGTCGGATCGGTAGTTCACTGAGGCTGAGGGCCACATCCGTTCGCGGGTGTGGCTCTCAGTCGTGTCTTTTCGGCAGAACCGGCTACTGGAATCGCGACGGCGCCAGGCCCATCAACCCCAGCGGCGGTCTGAAGTCCCATGGCCATCCTATTGCCGCCACAGGGATTGGGCAAATCTGTGAGAACTTCTGGCAACTGAGGGAAGAGATCGGGGAAGCCAGGCAGGTCAAATTGAAGAAGGGCACCGCTTTGAGCCACAACGTCGGTGGCCCTGCATTCGGCGTGTCCTCCATCAATATTCTCGGTCGTGAGCCATAAAGGAGGGAATGATGAGTGGGATTATTGGATATGGAGCATACGTCCCACAGTACAGACTGAAGCAGCAAGATGCAGCCATTCCCTGGGGTGGCTTCGCGATGGGGGAGAAAGCGGTCTGCGGCTGGGACGAGGATATTGTCAGCATGGCCGCCGAGGCTTTGGACAACGCCATGAAACAGTCCGGAGTGAAGTCGGCTGACATAGGTGCATTGTACCTTGGGACGGCTTCCTCGCCTTTAGTTGAGCAGCACATCTCGCCCATTCTGGCCGAAACCTTGCGCCTCTCCCCACATGCATCAGTGCTCGATTTCACTGGCAGTATCAACGCAGTGGGCACAGCGCTATCGCAGTGTCTGATGGCCATTGAAGCAAAGAGGATTAAGTGCGGCGTGGTGGTGGGCACAGAGAATAGAGCAGTGGGGCCGGGGTCAGACGCTGAAGTCAACTTTGGTGCCGCGGCTGTGGCTATGGTCATCGGCAACAAGGGAACCATCGCCGATATAGAGGGGGTAGAGTCATTTCAGAGCCTGTTCTATGACAGGTGGAGAAACGTCAGGGATCCCTGGGTGAGCAACTACTTCGACATTCGCTTCGACCGAGAGTACGGCTACACGAAGCATATTGAAGAGGCCAGCAAGACTCTAATGACGAAGCTGGCAAAGAAGCCAACGGACTTCAACTACGCCGTGTTCCCGCAGCCTGACGGAAGGTTGCCTGCAGGGGCAGGCAAAGCGGTCGGCATCAAGAATGTTTTCCCCGACCTGACGGCGGCTATCGGCGATGTGGGTGGAGTATCACCTTTCCTGTGCCTGACAGGTGTTCTGGACAATGCCAAAGCAGGCGAGAGGATACTGGTCACCTCCTATGGCTCGGGCTCTGCTAATGCCTTCAGCATACTGGTGAATGATGGCATCGAGCAGAAGAGAGGCAAGACAAAGACTCTGGAGAAGTATGTTTCACGCAAGGTCTACTTCGACTATCCTGCTTACCTGAGGCTCATGGGCAATCTCAGGCGCGTTCCCTACTAAGTCCAGGCTAGGGACTGAAGAATCAACAAACCCCGAGGGTGTACACCCTCGGGGTTTTCTTGTTTGCGAAAACCTAAGAGAGGAATCGACTTGGCCTGGCAACACTGTCAAATCCACTTCGCATGGTGCGAAACACGGCTGTCCTTTCCAACGATGGGAGTTTTTGATAAACTTAAGCATCAAGCATGATACCCAGATATACGCCCAGGGAAATTGAACTCAAGTGGCAGGAAAAGTGGGCTGCCGACCGACTCCACGAGGTAACAGAAGACAATAGCCGCCCCAAGTGGTACGCCCTGACTATGTTCCCCTATACCTCGGGTGACCTCCATATTGGGCACTGGTACGCAATGGCCCCCTCCGACGTGCATGCCCGCTTCAAGCGAATGCAGGGGTACAACGTTGTTCACCCCATTGGCTTCGATGCCTTCGGACTTCCTGCAGAGAATGCTGCTATCAAGCGAGGCATTCACCCATTTGCCTGGACCATGCAGAATATCGAGAATATGCGCCGCCAATTGAAGAGCATTGGAGCATGCTACGATTGGAGTCGAGAAGTAATTACCTGCCTCCCTGAATACTACAGGTGGACACAGTGGCTCTTCCTCAAACTATACAAGGGTGGCCTGGCCTACCGAGCCAAAGCCCCGGTGAACTGGTGCCCCAACTGTCAGACCGTGCTAGCCAACGAACAGGTGGTGGAAGGTGGGAAATGTGAGCGCTGCGATACACCAGTGACGAAAGAAGACAGAGAGCAGTGGTTCTTCCGGATCACCCGCTATGCGGAGGAGCTATTGGACCATTCCAGGATAGAATGGCCGGAGCGAATCGAGACAATGCAGAAGAACTGGATTGGACGGAGTGAGGGTGTGGAGATCTCCTTCGGTCTCGACTATCGTAACGTAGAGGAACAAGAAATCAGAGTATTCACCACCCGGCCCGACACCACTTTCGGCGTGACCTTCCTGGTCCTGGCTCCAGAGCATCCTTTGGTAGCAAAGCTGACCACTCCTGAATGCAGAGCGAAGGTGGAAGAGTACATTGCCAACTCGAAGCGTCAAACAGAGATCGAACGCCTCTCCACCGAAAAGGAGAAGACGGGCACATTCATCGGAGCATATGCTACGAACAAACTCAACAGTGAGCGCATCCCACTCTGGATTGGAGACTACGTCCTCCTCAGCTACGGCACGGGGGCGGTAATGGGGGTGCCAGCACATGATAGTCGGGATTTCGACTTCGCCAAACGATTTGGCATGCCAATCCGAACAGTTATTGCACCGCCCGATTGGTCGGGCCAGGAACTGGAGGAAGCCTTTATCGAACCAGGCGTCATGGTCAACTCCGGCCATTTCGATGGCATGCCCAGTGAGAGGGGCAAGGAAGCCATCGCTGATTTCATGGAGGACAAAGGCTACGGCAAACGCGTAGTGGGCTATCATCTGCATGACTGGCTTATTTCTCGTCAACGATACTGGGGCGCACCAATCCCCATTATCTACTGTGACGTTTGTGGCATTGTTCCGGTGCCAGAAACCAACCTTCCAGTGCTTCTGCCTCCAGACGCTGATTTCAGACCCACGGGTGAATCACCTCTGAAGTATTGCCAATCGTTTGTCAATACAAGCTGTCCCCGCTGCAAAGCTCCAGCCCATCGTGAGACCGACACCATGGATACCTTCATGTGTTCGTCCTGGTACTTTCTCCGCTATGCCAGCCCCCACTATGATGAAGGCCCGTTTGACGCAGAAGCGGTGAAATACTGGCTGCCCGTAGATCAATATACAGGTGGAGCTGAGCATGCAGTGATGCATCTTCTTTATGCCCGTTTCTTCGTCAAGGCAATTCGAGACCTGGGGCTCGTCGATTTCGATGAACCATTCACCCGTCTCTTCAATCAGGGAATCATCGTTGCCCAGAGACACAAGATGAGTAAGTCTCGGGGCAACGTTGTGAACCCAGACACCTATGTGTCTGAACTCGGTGCAGATACTGTTCGCGCCTACCTCATGTTCATAGGACCGTGGGAACAGGGTGGCGAGTGGGATGACAGTGGCATCAATGGTATGAGTCGCTGGTTGAATCGAGTATGGAACCTGGTACTGCAGGGGCAGGAGACCGCTCTACCCAAGGAAGCTCCTGACCAAGGGGCTGCCAAAGAATTGCGTCATAGGACTCACAAGACTATCAAGAAAGTCACCGAGGATCTGGGGAGATTCCGTTATAACACCATGCTGGCATCCCTGATGGAGCTCAGCAATCACCTGGGGAAAGTACTGCCAGAAGAATCGGTTGATTCCTTGTCCTGGCAGGAAGCCATCGACACACTGCTCCTCCTTCTAGCCCCCACTGCTCCCCATTTGACCGAAGAGCTTTGGACGAGGACAGGGCATCCGTATAGTATCCACAGGCAGCCCTTTCCGACGTGGGATGAAGAACTGGCTGCCGAAGAGCAAATCACGTTCGTCATCCAGATCAATGGCAAAGTCAGAGACAAGCTGACAGTCCCCGCTTCCATCACCGAAACAGAAGCTCGAGCGCTAGCCCTATCACAACCAAGGGTGAAGACGTTCCTGGAGGGAAAGCAACTGACCAGTGTGATATACGTGCCACAGAAATTGGTTAATCTCGTGGTGCAATAGACAAGAGAATATGATAGAGAGGAGTGAGAGGATATCGAGAAAAACCAGATCTAAGGAGGACAAAGCCAGCACTGGGCGAGATGCTACAATAGCAGATCCTTGCTACAAATGACGGTCAAAGGAGGAAATTTGGACTACAAGTACATCATCTACGAAGCAAAGGACCACATTGCCACAATTACCATGAACAAACCGGATCAGATGAATGCGTTCCAGTGGATAGGGCGCGGGGAGGATGCACAGGAAGTATGGAATGCCTTCGATAGAGCAGCTGATGACGACGATGTAAAGGTGATAATTCTCAAAGGGTCAGGGCGTGCCTTCACGGTCGGCCATGATTTGACCAAGGTGGGCTTCATCTACGGTATGGGTACAGGGAAAAAGGGGGAGAGCCGTCCCAGCCAGAGGATAAGGCTAAAATACGACAAAATGGGCATGGACGACAACATGATGCACGTATTCCTGAACCCCAAGATAACCATCTCCCAGCTTCACGGCTACTGCATCGGCGGTGGAGTGTACTTCCCTCTGCTGTGCGACCTTGCAGTGGCGGCCGAGGATGCCAAGCTTGGCTTGACAGAACAGAGACTGGGGTTCTCTGGCAGCGGTGTGCTCGGTATAACACACCTCATATACCACATAGGTATGAAGAGAGCCATGGAACTCCTGCTTACTGGAAAGACAATATCTGGTAAAGAAGCGGCTGCAATCGGTTTGGTGAATAAGGCCGTGCCGGCAGATAAGCTGGATGAGGAGACGCTGAAGTTGGCGAAGGCCATAGCTCTTCTTCCCCGTGATGGCATTGCCATCGGCAAGGCAACCCGCCATCTTATCTACGATCGGATAGGACTGATCAGCGACTTCATACCCGCGTACATTTCGCATACTCTCTTCACTAACCTGAGATGGGAAGATGATGAATTCAACTTCTTCAAGGAGAGAAGGGACAAGGGCAGTGCCAGAGACGCCTTCCATGCAAGGGATCAACGCTACAAGAGCCTGGGGTTATAGGAACAGTACAAGCTCGTCCTTTGCTTTGGAAAGATATGCGCCACGAAACGATAGGCTTCGCACGTGCGAAGCCTATCGTTTTTTCCCCTCGTTGAACCCGTTGTTCGGTTGAAATTCACTGTGTTATACTGGGCTGTCAAGAGCAAATTTCGGAGGGTTTTTCATGATTGACGAATTGAAGGTATTTACCGGCAATGCCCACCCTGCTCTGGCCCAAGGAATTTCTGATTACCTGGGCATACCTTTGGGCAAGGCCAAAGTCACTGAATTTGCCAATGAGAACACATTCGTTCGCATCCTTGAGAGCGTCAGAGAAAGGGATGTTTTTGTCGTCCAGCCAATCTGCTCACCAGTGAACAGGAGTCTGATGGAACTCCTGATCATGCTCGATGCCGTGAAACGTGCCTCGGCAGCTAGGATAACCGCAGTGGTTCCTTACTATGGTTATGGGCGCACCGATAAGAAGGATCAACCACGTGTCCCGATAACGGCAAGGCTAATAGCCGACCTCATTACTGTTGCAGGAGCCAATAGATTGCTTACCATGGATCTGCACGCCGGGCAGATTCAGGGCTTCTTCCAAATACCTGTGGACGAACTTACTTCCCTCCACCTTATCAGCCGCTATTTCAAGAAAAAGGCAATGGATAACCTTGTAGTGGTGGCCACCGATATCGGTATTTCCAAGAGGGCGCGGGACCTGGCGGAAAGGCTCAATGCTCCATTGGCTATTATCGAGAAGAGGAGAGTGTCAAATACTGGCAAAGCCGAAACTCTCAATGTCATTGGTGAAGTTAAGGGGATGCGCGCTCTAACTGTAGACGATGAGATAGACACGGCAGGATCGCTTGTTGGTGCAGTAGCCGCCCTACACCAACAGGGGGCAAAGGAAATCTACGCCTGCTGCACTCATGCGGTGCTGTCTGGAGAGGCAATTGAGAATATTCAATCTTGCCCAGTGAAGGAAGTGGTAGTTACGGACACTATCCCAATCGCTGAGAATAGGAAGATAAAGAAAATCACCGTACTGTCTGTGGCACCTCTCCTGGGAGAGTCAATCCATCGCATCCATACCGGTCTATCTATGGGTGCTATGTTCGAAGAATTCGAGGGGTAGTTCAGAAGAGATGTTGAAGTGGTTGGGCAGCCTGGTTGATTCCAACGAGAGAGAGCTAAAGCGGCTGCAGCCCCTGGTTGCCAGGATAAATGCGCTGGAGCCTGAATTCGAGCGTCTCAGTAGCGCAGAGCTGCACAGCAAGACTGATCAATTCAGAGCCCGATATCAAGAGAGAAACAAGCTCGATGAACTCCTCCCCGAGGCTTTTGCCACCGTGCGGGAGGCAGCCAGGCGCACCATCGGTCTGCGCCATTTTGACGTGCAACTGGTGGGGGGAATCGTCCTCCATCAGGGAAAGATCGCAGAAATGAAGACCGGGGAGGGGAAGACGCTGGTGGCTACTCTGCCTTTGTACCTCAACTCCATAACTGGTGAAGGATGCCATCTGGTTACTGTGAACGATTACCTGGCAAAGCGTGACTGCCAGTG
>JBGOWL010000147.1:0-4806 GCA_041478585.1 Dehalococcoidia bacterium
GGCCGGTCAGGTGCAATTATCCGAATACCCAGTGATAGTGCTATGGATTCGTCCGGATGATGAAACAGCCGTGAACCGGGTGTTCCATGGAAGAAAATGACGGGTTTGCCTTGGGGATCACCGTATTCGGCATAGGCGAGCGAACGTCCGTCATTAAGTCGGATCTGCTTACAGGTGCTGGGAACCAAATCAACTGCTGCCATTTTTTCTGCAACTCATTCTAGAGAGACGATGTTGCACTGGTGTCTCAGAAATGGTTGAGAAATTCACAGGTTCTTTGCTGATATCGAGCATAATGTCACCAGAAGATCACAAGTGTTTTGAATCCTGGGGATGGAGTAAGGTGAATATTTGGGGGACCTTATGTAATCGGCTTCAGTGAATTCGGAGTTAGGCAAAAATTGTTGTTACCGGTGGCATGCGGACGGTGCAGAGACTTGCACCCACAAGAGATGGATACAGGTTATTTCTTTGCCAAGACCATCAAGCAGAAGTTGCCCTGGCTGTACCAGGTCTTCACGTCTCTGAAGGGCAGTCTGGAAAACATCTCCTCTACAGCTTCCTTCCCTAACCAGTCCAGTTTGACGCCCAGAAAGTCTTCACTGATGCCCTTCCACCATTTCTGTACCGGGTTCTTCGCCCAGTCGCAAAAGTAGTCTGTCAACAGATATCCGTTCTCGTCCAGCAGTGAGTGGACATTATGATAGAGCTGCATTCTCCCATCAGAAGACAGGTATTGAGCCAAGCCATTTAGAATGACTATGTCAGCGGACTGAACCGGGTAGTCTCCGAGATTCAATGCATCGCCAACGGAGAAAGTCAAATTGGTCAGCCCCTTCTCCTGAGCTCTGGCAGATGCTACTTCGACTGCCTTTTCGTCCAGATCCATTCCGTAGGCAATTATATGTCTGTCCTTGATACCTGCTAGGGTTCCAATGAGGCCACGGGCATATCCACAGCCTAAATCCAAGAGCACTATGTCCTTGGCGGTTGACGAGTCTATCAGTTGCTTCAATACCTCTTGCGTTGCTGCCAACCTGCTCCTACAGCCTTTGGCCGTCGAGAAGTTCAGCAGGTATTTGTCGAAGATCTTGCCGACGATAAGCCGTCCTTCTGGCTGGTTCCGGTAGACAAGATCCTGGTATTCAGCGCTTCCCTGGTTCAAGGCGAGTTCGCTGCCCACGCGGCTGAGTTTTGCCATGTAATAGACCGGCAGCAGATATACCTTGCCGTGCTTTAGCAGGTGCATAGGTAGTGATTCTATCTTCCTGGTTTTGCTTGCCAGTTGTCTGCCTGTCATGCCTGTCTCGATGGGCTATTTAGACGTATGCTAGTTTCGATTACGATATGGAGCGACATGGTATAATAGCGCTCAGGCCACAGTTTGTCAACAGCCCCAGCAGTCGCCCGCTTGTTTTGCAGCAATGGAGGGATACGAATGATCAAACATCTGGTGATGAACAACAGAAGCCGTCGGCGATTCTATCAGGAACATGAGGTAACACTTGGCGTGTTGAGAGAGCTTATTGATCTAGCGAGGCTCTCTGCATCGGCGGCCAACATGCAGCCGCTGAAATACATGCTGTCCTGTGATCCTAAGAAGAATGGCTTGATATTCCCCTGCATTAGATGGGCTGGCTACCTCGAGGATTGGTCTGGCCCGCCAGAGGGAGAGCGGCCATCAGGATATATTATCGTGCTTGGTGACACCGAGATTAGCCAGACCTTTGGCTGTGATCATGGAATAGCGGCTCAAACCATGCTTCTTGGTGCAACAGAGAAGGGGTTGGGTGGCTGCATTATCGGCAACGTGGACAGACAGGGAATCCGCAGTGCCCTGAGGATACCACCCCGATATGAGATCCTGCTTGTGTTGGCTCTTGGCAAACCCAGAGAGACTGTAGTACTTGAGACAGTGGGAGCCAGTGGCGATGTGAGGTACTGGCGTGACAGAGAAAGTATACACCATGTACCGAAACGCCGCCTTGATGACATTGTCATAGACTAGTCAGGCGTAAACCAACCGTTTGGCCACATGGTATTGCACAGGGCGTATATGTCGTGTATATTTATGTTCGTAGACTACAGCCGACGAAAATGGCACTATCGATACTCGACCGCGGTTGAGACCTTCCCAAAGTTGCTCCAGTTGCTTGCGAAGGGTGCAGGGCTCAGAAATATTCAGTAGATGTCGCTGGAAGGGGGTGCAATGGCAATATATGTGATGCTTACGAATCTAACAGACGAAGGCAGGAAGACTATCAAAGAGAATCCGGAGAGGATAAAGGAAGTCAACAAAGAAGTTGAGGCCATGGGTGTGAAGGTTCTCTACCAATATGTCGTTATGGGCCCTTATGACTTTGTGAATGTCATTGAGGCGCCGAACAACCAGACGGTAGCCAAGCTAGCGGTTGAGCTGGGCGCCAGAGGCACGCTTCAGACTTTGACTATGGCCGCCATCAGCCTGGAGGATTTCATCAGCACATTGAAGAAGAAGTAAGCTCTTACTCTTGACACCCTGCACCCTTTCAGCTGTTTTTGAGAGTTTCGAGTAAGTACTGCGAATGATGAGGGGCAGTATGAAGATCAGTGCCCGCAATGTGCTGAAAGGCAAGGTCAAGCAGGTGAAGCTTGGCATTGTGAACAACAACGAGGTAACCCTAGCCCTGCCCGGCAAAATTGAAATAGTGTTGGTGATCACCAAGGAATCGTCCAAGAACCTGAAGCTTGCCAAAGGCAAAGAGGTCTATGCCGTCATCAAGGCCTCGAACGTGATGATTGCAGTGGATTGAGGGGCCATCGGCCATGTGCAGTCATGGTTCGCGCCATTGAGAACTCCCGACCTCTGTCACCGCCCGATGACATGGACTGCGGTCGCCTTGAAGGAAACGTGGGCCTGCTTGCCGATCTGCAGCCCCAGTTCTTCGGCTGACTGTTTGGTGATCAGTGCCACCAGCGGAAAACCGCAATCCAGCTCTACCCTGGCCAGGGCGCCGGATAGAGCCAGCCCGGTTATCTGGCCTGGGAAGGAGTTCCTGGCACTGGTCGATGACCCCTGCAGGGATAGGGTTATGTCCTCCGGTCTGATGCATAGGTGCACCTCATCGCCGGGGTAGTGATTGGCTATTGCCTCTATATTACGGCCGTGGACGTCTATGTGAACCAGGCCATCTCTATTTGAATTCACCTTTCCCTTCAGGGTGTTCTCTACCCCCACAAAATGGGCAACTCTGATGTCTTTAGGTGTGCTGAATATCTCCGTTGGTTTGCCCACCTGGACCAGTTCGCCCTCTATCATCACCCCGATTCTGTCCGCCAGGCGCTGCCCCTGAGCCATCTCGTGTGTGGCTATCACCATGGCTGTGCCGTAGTCGCGGTTGAACTGCACCACGAGCTTCTCAATCATATCCAGGCTCAGTGGGTCGAGGTTGGCCGTCGGCTCATCCAGCAGCAGCACCTGCGGCTTGGTCACCAGGGCTCTGGCCAGAGCCACTTTCTGCGTCTCTCCGCCGGATAGCGTTCGGGCGTTCCGCTTCCCGTATCCCTCAAGGCCCACAGTCTTGAGCATCATGTTGACTCTCTCGGCGACGGTCTTTGCGTTGTTTCCTCTCACCTTGAGTGGGTAGGCCACATTTTCATAGACGCTGGTATTGAAGACCACCGGCTTCTGAAACACAATGCTTATCTTGCGTCGTGCCCCTGATCGCAACCTGCCTGATCCGGTAACATCCTGCCCTTCGAAGTAGACCCTGCCCGAGGACGGCACTTCAATCTGGTCCAGCAGGCGCAGGAGAGTTGTCTTGCCAGCGCCGGTCGGGCCGATAAGCCCGAACACGTCTCCCTTTTCCAGGGAGAAGGATACCCCTTTCAGCGCGGCCTTGGAGCCGTAGAGCTGGTTCAGATCCTCAACTTGCATTAGGGACATCAGTGCCTCTGTTGTACCAGGTTGACCCCAAGACTGACGATGAGAGCTATGGCTATGAGGATGACGCCAAGAGCCAGCGCCAGCACCAGTTCACCCTTGCCGGCCTCCGTAGCGATGGCGGTGGTCAGGTTTCGGGTGAATCCCCGGATGTTGCCTCCCACCATCATGGCTACCCCAACTTCGGAGATGGCGCGGCCGAAGCCGAGGACGATTGCACCACCAATGGCGAATCTGGCTTCTTTGACGATAGCCCAGATGGCCTGACGCTCGGAAGCACCCAGGGACAAAGTAGTATCCCTGATGGTCTTGTCCACTCCACTCAAAGCGGAGATGGTCAGCCCCAGCATTATGGGCGTGATCAGCAGGGCCTGTCCCAGCACCATGGCCGTTGGCGTGAACAGGAGGCCCAGTCCACCCAGCGGGCCCGACCGCGAGAGCATGAGGTAGACGAAGAGGCCGACGCAGACCGTGGGCACGCTGTAGAAGGTCTGGATGATGTTGATCAGCAGGCGTTTGCCGTGGAAACTGCGGAAGCTTATCAGCCCGCCCAGGGGAATGCAGATCAGCCCAGCCAGGACAGTGGAGGCCGCTGAGACGCGCAGCGACCTCCACGCTATGTCCACTACCTCATGGTCCAGGGACACAATGAGGCGCAGGGCCTCTACGAACGCATCCCAGAGTTCAGTCAATGTCTCCCGATCCTCCGAGTGTTGCTAGGACGTAGGCTCAGGTTGGCCGGCACATGGCGTGAACAGCGACCGGCCATAGTCCGCTTTACCGTACTCGCCGATCACCTCCTGTATCTCGGGCGAAGTGAGGAAGTTTACCAGATTGGTTCCCATTTCTTGTTTGGTGCTTTTCGTACAGACGATTACGGAGTA
>JBGOWL010000175.1:0-4291 GCA_041478585.1 Dehalococcoidia bacterium
GCCTACAAACTCGGCTGGCGGCGGTTCATCGTGTACAAATACCGAGGCCAGCGGTTTACGGGCTGCGGCTGCGGTCCGGCGACCAAGGGCGTGCGGATCGACGTCTACGGCTCATCCGGCGACTATCTGGCATCGGGTATCGACGGTATGGAGATCTACGTGCACGGCAACGCCCAGGATCAACTCTGTCAGATCATGAAAGAGGGCAAGCTGGTGGTCTTCGGCGATGTCGGGCAGACATTCATGTACGGCGCTAAGGGAGGCGCGGTCTATATCATGGGCAATGCCGCCGGACGGCCCCTGATCAATGCCGTCGGCAAGCCACGCGTGGTCATCAACGGCACCGCCCTTGACTACCTGGCCGAATCCTTCATGGCCGGCGATCCGCTGGGCGACGGCGGGTTTGTCATCCTGAACGGCATCGGCTTCGATGACAATGACGGGTCGATCCGGGAGTATGAATCGCCTTATCCGGGGTCCAATATCTTTTCCCTGGCCTCCGGCGGTGCGATCTATGTGCGCGACCCGCACCGGCAACTGGTTGATGAGCAGCTCAATGGCGGCGAGTTCGCCAAGATCACGGATGCCGACTGGAAATTGATCCAGCCCTATCTCGAAGAGAATGAAAGACTTTTCGACATCACCATCGACCGGCTCTTGACGATTGACGATAGAAAAAGGGCCCCCAAAGACGTCTACAGAAAGATCAGGCCGAAAAAGACAGCGGCCTCTGCCGAAGACGACGACGGGTTGAGCGAGTCGGGGCACTGAGGTCACGGTGATCGAGATGAAAGAGAGAATCCTGAACACCATCCCGTGGAAGAACAGGCCCTACTGGTGGCACTGAGACAGGTCTACGGCAGTCTGCTCTTGAACGGCCCGTTCACGGTGATCCTGGCTCACCACGGCGAGATGATCGGGCTGACGGACAGGATAAGGCTGCGCCCTCTCAGTGTGGGGGAGAAGGGGACGATTATGTTCCTGTCATCTGAAGAATCAGCCATCCGCCTGGTCGGTCCAAATCTGGACCGTGTCTGGATTCCGATGGGCGTTCAACCGGTGATAGGCAGCCTGGAGAGACCGCTTGGGCAGACCCAGGTAACTAGAGTCGAAGAGAAACCAATGAACATGGCCGGAGTCCGCTGAGAGAGAATCGTCCGATGTTGACCAGAAGGATCATTCCCTGCCTGGACATGACACAGGGGAGAGTCGTCAAGGGGACCAGCTTCATGGACCTCCGTGATGCCGGCGACCCCGTTGAGATGGCGGCTTTCTACTACGCGGAAGGCGCCGACGAGCTCGTGTTCCTGGACATTGGCGCTACTCCGGAAGGGCGCGAGACCATGGTGGATATTGTGGAACGCGTATCACAGCGAGTCTTCATCCCGCTCACCGTTGGTGGGGGACTGCGCAGCGTCACCGACATGCGGCGCATGCTCGAGGCGGGGGCGGACAAGACGGCCATCAACACAGCGGCGGTACTCAACCCGGAGCTGATAGCCGATGGTGCGAAGAAGTTTGGCTCGCAGTGCATCGTAGTGGCCATCGATGCCAGGCAGGTGTCGAATGGCGAAGCCCCGCGGTGGGAGGTGCTGACTCATGGAGGCCGAAAAGGGACCGGCATAGACGCGGTCGCCTGGGCCAAGCAGGCAGTCCAGTTGGGTGCGGGTGAACTGCTGGTAACCAGTTGGGACCAGGATGGACACCGGAGCGGATACGACCTGGGACTGACGCGTGCTATCAGCGAGCAGGTGACGGTTCCGGTAATTGCCAGCGGTGGTGCCGGACACTTAGACCATCTCTATCAGGCCCTGCTCGTGGGCAAGGCAGATGCTGTTTTGGCTGCCAGCATCTTTCACTACAGGACGTACTCCATCCGCGAAGCGAAGGAGTATCTCGCAGAGAAAGGGATTCCGGTGAGGAGATAGTAATTGTGATGGGAATGCGCAGGATGGTTGCGGGAACATGATGATCAACGGCGAAATCATCGTCCACGGTCACGCCGGCGACATCGTCGGCCTGGCTGCACGGGGAGGGAAGATCTTCGTCCGGGAAGACGTGGGCTACCGAGCCGGTATCCACATGAAGGAATTCAAGGAGAAGAAGCCGATAGTGGTCATAGGCGGGACCGCTCAAGACTTCCTGGCCCAGTATATGGCCGGCGGAATCCTGATCCTCCTGGGGCTGACGCTGAAAGGAAATCAGTCGCATGCAGCCAATTTCATCGGAACCGGGATGCACGGCGGTGTCATTTATTTGAGAGGTATGGTCCAGGATCATCAATTGGGCAAGGAAGTGGGCAAAGCAGAACTGGACGAGAAGGACTCGCAAGTGCTGCAGGGATTCGTAACTGAATCTGCTGCCCACTTTAGCTGCAGCGCTGACGAGATATTGAGCCAGAGGTTCATCAAGCTGTTTCCCCTTCACCTCAGACCTTATGGCAGGCTTTATGCCTACCAGTTAGGGAGCGAGCCATGATAGGCCAAGAAAGCAGACAGGTCGAACGGAAAGTGGTAGCCATCCTGAGGGTGCTGAGTGACTCTCCAGCGCCACTCGGCGGCAGGGTCATCGCCCGCCGACTGTCCGACCTCGGTTACAAGCTTGGCGAAAGGGCGGTTAGATACCACCTGCAGTTGATGGACGAGCGTGGCCTTACGCAAATAGTGGGTAAGCAGGATGGTAGACTGATCACGTCTGCTGGTCTCGATGAGCTCAAGAGCGCTCTGGTCTCGGACCGACTGGGGTGCATAGCCGCCAGGATTGAGCTTCTGGCCTATGCCACCACCTTCGATCCCGAACGGCGCGATGGTCAGATTCCTATCAATACATCGCTATTCGCCACAAACGAGCTACCTCATGCCCTGGAGTTGATGCACGAAGCCTTTGGTGCTGGTTTGGGTGTCAGTGACCTGGTAGCAATCGCCCGTGAAGGAGATCAGCTCGGAGAAGAGACTATCCCTCAGGGTAAGACCGGGCTGGCTACGGTGTCCGGAATTGCTGTGAGCGGGGCGTTGCTAAAGGCCGGCATCCCAGTCGTACCCAAATTCGGAGGTCTACTCCAGCTTCGCGACCATCAGGCGATCCGGTTCACGGAACTCGTAGACTACTCCGGCTGTTCCTTTGACCCCGCTGAAGTATTCATAGCCAGCAAAATGACTAGAGTCAGAAAAGCGAGCGCTGAAGGCGATGGCAAGATACTGGCCAGCTTCCTTGAACTTCCGTTTCCCTGCAAATCCGAGGCAGAAGCCACCCTGGGGAGACTGCGGGCAGCCGGTTTCGACGGCCTCGTCAAGATGGGAGAGGCCAGCGAACCACTGTGCCAGGCACCAACAGGCGTGAACAGAGTCGGGCTTATACTGAAGCACGGTCTCAACCCGGTGGCCGCCGCCGCAGAAGCAGGAATAGAAGTCACAAACCGCGCCATGAGTGGACTGATAGAATACAGAGAGTTGACGAGGATTCGCGAACTACTATAGAAGCGCAACGGACAATCAGCATGTTTAGAGTGCTCATAGTGGCTGATGGCAGTGAGCAGGTGAGAGAGCTCAGTCTCGGCCTGGCCGAGAAGGGCTTTTTGTGCTCCATCGCCTCCACTGAGGATGACAGCTTGAAAGAGGTCGGCACGCTGTCTGCGGACCTCGTGGTGGTTGCGGTGGACGGTGCCGCTCCCGGCTCAGAGACGAGGAATCTGCCGCAGAAGCTCAAGGGTCAGACGCGCCTGCCTGTGGTCACCCTGCTGTCAAACGAAAGCCTCGATGTACTTGATTCTGCGCCAGATGTGGATGACTTTGTCATGGAGCCTTGGAACACAAACGAGGTGATAGCACGGGTAAGACGAATCCTGCATCGAAGACTCGGTAGGGATAGCAAGGATCTGATCAGGTGCGGCGACGTTACGATTGACCTGGCAAAGCACGAAGTCGCCTTCAGGGGCAGGCTCGTGGACCTGACTTTCAAGGAGTACGAGCTGCTCAGATTCCTGGTGAGTAACAATGGAAGGGTCTTCAGTCGAGAGGCCCTACTCAACAGCGTCTGGGGTTACGACTACTATGGCGGCGACCGGACGGTCGATGTGCACATCAGAAGACTGAGAAGCAAGCTCGATGAATCCGACTGCATCGAGACAGTACGCAACATCGGCTACCGATTCAGGGACGATGCCTAGTCAGTCCCTGACGCTTCACACCATCTGTCTATTGTAACTCGAGCTCCACCTGGGGGGACTCGAACCATGTTCCTGGAGGCAAGGATCCTGCTAGAACGGCTCGCTTTGCTGGTGCTACACAGGACA
>JBGOWL010000172.1:0-4366 GCA_041478585.1 Dehalococcoidia bacterium
AGCCACCGTGGGCAACATCCCTGTCGATGTCAATCAGCTAGGCGCAGATGTATTGAGCCTGGCCGCCAATCAGTTCTATGGTCCAAAGGGCGCTGGCGCACTCTGGGTCAAGAAGGGAGTGCGCATCATCCCCCTTCTTGATGGCGGGGTTCAAGAAGGAGGACGACGGCCCGGGACGGAAAACGTTCCTGGAATCATCGGCCTTGGAAAGGCTGCTGAACTGGCGAAGGCGGAGATGCCATCCAGGATGAACCACCTGTCTGCATTGCGCGACAAACTGATCAGGGGGCTACCATCCGGGATCGAGCATGTGATACTCACCGGCCATCCCACCCAGCGCCTTCCAGGCAACGCCAGTTTCTGCATCGAGTTCATCGAAGGTGAATCGATGCTCATGCTCTTAAATCAGAAGGGGATAGCAGCCTCCAGTGGTTCTGCCTGCACCTCCAAAGCGCTAAAGGCCTCTCACGTGCTTACCGCCATGGGCATTCCTCCGGAGCTGTCCCATGGCTCGCTGCTGTTCACCTTCGGTGTAGCCAACACGGACAAGGACGTGGACTTTGTTCTGGAGGTACTACCGCCCATTGTTGACAGACTGCGAAAGATGTCACCTTTGTACGACAAGTTCCTGAAGCAACAGAGGGGAGGGAAATAGTATGCCTATGTACAGCGACAAGGTTATGGACCATTTCATGAATCCCCGGAATGTCGGTGAAATCCAGAATCCTGACGGGGTCGGAGAGGTCGGTAACCCCGTTTGCGGGGACATGATGACCTTCTACATCAAGGTCAAGGACAACCGTCTTGATGATGTCAAGTTCAAGACTTTTGGCTGCGGTGCTGCCATCGCTGTTTCCAGTATGGTGAGCGAAATGGCCAAGGGGAAAACGCTGGAGGAGGTGAGGAAAATCACCCCGGACCTGGTGGCCAAGGAACTGGAGGGGCTGCCAAAGAACAAGTATCACTGCTCCAACCTCGGCGCCCAAGCGCTGAATAAGGCCGTTGATGACTATCTGGCAAAACAGGCAAAGGTGACCAGGCCGAAGGCAACAAGGAGGAGAAAAAATGCTACCAGCAAATAGAGAACCTCAGAACATAACGGTGAGATGTTCCTGCCCCTACTGCGAAGATGAACTGCCTGCATCCGCTTTGCCCTATTGTCACCACTGCAGAGTAAGCCTGCGCTACTGCACAAAGTGCCAGATAGCTGTGGAAAGGGAAGCAGAGGTCTGTCCAAAATGTAGCGGCCAGCTAGTCTGGAAGTGAGGAGGATACCATGAGCGAGAAGGTTACGCTGATCATGTTCAGCGGTGACATGGACAAGGCGCTGGCCGCCTTCAATCTGGCTGTCGGAGCCTCGTCGATGGGGATGGAGGTGAGCATGTTCTTCACCTTCTGGGGATTGAACCTCCTGAAGAAGAACGAAGGCCCGATCAAGAGCCAGGGGATAATGAGGAAGATGCTCAATTTCATGAATCGCGGCGGCTCCAAACGGCTGCCTCTCTCCAAATTCCACATGTTCGGCCTGGGCAAGTGGATGATGAGTAGACTGATGCGGGATATCAACTCCCCCTCTCCACAGGAATTGCTCACTCTGGCCCACCAGTCAGGGGTGAAGTTCATGGCCTGCACTACCTCTATGGGAATCATGGGAATCTCTAAAGATGCCCTCATCCCTGAGGTGGATAGCTACGCCGGAGTGGCCACTTACCTGGCCGAGGCCAAAGAAGGCAAAGTCAATCTGTTTATCTAGGGGGCTGGTATGAAGGCAGATGCTACTTTGGACTGTGTCGGGCTTTACTGCCCCATGCCAATCTACAACACCGCCAGCAAGCTCAAGGAATTGAAGCCCGGGCAGGTGCTGGAGGTCCTGGCCAGCGATGAAGCGATAAAAGCAGACGCGCCCGCCTGGTGCCAAGCAACTGGAAATGAGCTATTGGGCATTGAGGAGGAAGGCGGGGAATACAAAGTATATATCAAGAAATCCAAATGAGCAGGAGAAGACTATGCTTCAGATTCAAGGGTTGAGTGTAGACATAGGGGGCAAGGAGATACTCCGCAATATCAATCTCTTCATAGGTGCCGGGGAGACTCATGTCCTGTTTGGCCCCAATGGTAGCGGCAAGACCACCCTGCTCATGGCCATAATGGGCTTCCCGCGCTACAAAATAACCAGGGGACGTATCATCTTCAAAGGGCATGACATCACCAGCGCCTCTCTGGACGAACGGGCACGCCTGGGGATCGGCATGTCCTTTCAACGCCCTCCGGTAGTGCGTGGAGTCAAAATGCGAGACATGGTCAGCGCCTGCCTGGGCAGTAGAGATGACGGCACTGCGGTTGCTCAGTTGGCAGAGAGATTAAACATGGGCGACCTGATGGACCGCGACATCAACTACGGTTTTTCCGGCGGAGAAATCAAGAGGTCGGAGCTCTTGCAGCTCCTGGTCCAGGAGCCTGACCTGACACTCTTAGACGAGCCGGAGTCCGGGGTTGACCTGGTGAACATAGCTTTGATCGGGGAGATGATCAACGAGCTGCTACAGAAGGACCTGAAGCGAAATCGAACGCGCGCCGGCTTGATCATCACCCATACCGGTCACATTCTGGACTATGTTCACGCCAGCAAGGGCTATGTCCTCATTGATGGAACCATACGCTGTGAACGAGATGCGCGCGAGTGCCTGGATAGTATCAAGAAACATGGCTACGAGGGATGCGTAACATGTCTAAAGTAGTCCCTTCCAGGAAAAACCGCGAATTGGCTGAAAAGGCCCTGGAAAAGAAACCTGCTCTAGGGGAAGATATTGACCTTTCGGCGTATTCATCAAGCGCCGAGGAACATCGTTATCAAAACGAGCCTTCTCAACTCCCATCCCAAGAGAAGGAGAACATGTTGAAGGTAGGAATTACTCTGGACGACCGTAGCCAGAGGGCGGGCACCTTTGTGCAGATAGACCGGTCGGTGATACACACTTCAGCCAGCCAGGATGGTGTCGAGGTGATGAGCATCACCAAAGCACTGGAGACCTACAGTTGGCTGGAGGATTACTGGTGGCGTGCAGTAAGCGTTGATACCGACAAGTTCACGGCCCAAGCCGAGGTCAATCTCGATAATGGCTACTTCATCAGGTCACTACCCGGGGCAAAAGTCGTCTATCCGGTTCAGGCATGCCTCTACCTGGCTCATCAGAATCTGGCGCAGAAGGTACATAACATCATCATCGCCGAAGAAGATTCCGAGTTGCACATTATCACCGGCTGCGCTACAAGGCCAATGCAGGCCTCAGGCCTGCACATAGGCATCTCAGAGTTCTATATCAAAAAAGGTGCAAAGCTAACCTTCACCATGATCCATAGCTGGTCCCCTGAAGTAGCAGTACGTCCCCGAAGCGGAGCGATCATTGAAGAGAACGGCATATTTCTGAGCAATTATGTTTGCATGAAGCCAGTGCGCTCACTCCAGATGTATCCCGTAGCCCGTTGCGTGGGCGAAAAGGCAATCGTCAGGTTCAACACTATCCTCGTCGCTCCTCCCGGTTCCAACCTGGATACGGGTTCCCGCGTGCTGCTCGACGGCAAAGGTTCGCGGGCCGAGGTCGTGGCCCGGGCCATCACAACCGGCGGCACTATCATTGCCAGAGGGTATATTGCCGGCAGCGCTCCTGATGTCAAGGGGCATCTTGAATGCCGGGGGCTGATCCTTTCGGAGCGCGGTATGATTCACGCCATTCCGGAGCTTAAGGGTGATCTGGCTGGTGTAGACCTGTCACATGAAGCCGCAGTTGGCAAGATTGCTGAAGAAGAGGTGGAGTACCTGATGGCCAGAGGACTCACCCGCAACGAGGCAACGGCGATGATAGTAAGGGGGTTTCTACGGGTAGACATTGAGGGCCTGCCACCCGAACTCGCTGCTGAATTAGTGCACGCAGTTGAGCTAAGTGAGAAGGAACTCCTTTAGAAATCAATACAGCAGCAACTGCTGATTGACACTGCCAACACAGAAACTTAAAAAGGAGGGGGGAATTGAACACAAAGGCTCTGCATCAGATAAGCTATGGCCTGTACATAGTAGGCTCAAGAAAGGGTAACAAGATCAACGGCCAGATTGCCAACACGGTAATCCAAACCTCTTCCGAGCCACCGACCATTTCTGTGTGCATCAACAAGGGAAACCTGACACACGAGTTCATCAAAGATAGCAGAGTCTTCACCGTCTCCATCCTGTCCAAGGACACCCCTCTAAGTCTCATCGGCCAGTTCGGCTTCAAATCGGGGAGAGACATCAACAAATTTGACGGAGTCAACTACAAAATAGGCGAGACCCAGGCGCCCATAGTTCTGGATCATACTCTAGCCTATCTGG
>JBGOWL010000056.1:0-7792 GCA_041478585.1 Dehalococcoidia bacterium
CAACTTCACCTCCCGCGCAAGCTTCTTCAGTAGATTCATCTGCTTGAGACCGCCTACAGCCTCCAGGTACTCATCCTCCGATTTCATCACATATTCATCCAGATAACTCTTGAAGGTCTCAGGGCTTGCCGCCATTTCCATATATTTCATCATGTGCCACGGATCACCGACATAGCTCGGCACCAAGGAAGTGGGATGAGCCCCAAAAGGCTGTTCTATTACCATGTCGACATAGAACCTCGGTATCTTTGTCTTGTAGGGATTCTCTCTCAAGACTTCGGTAGGGACTATTTCCTCTACCGTTACGATGACCTTTCCGGCCGCCTTGGCCAGTTCCAGATCGGATCCTGCTGTACCTTCAATCTGGGTGTTCCCTGCCGGGTCAGCTCGCTGGGCATGAATTAGGGCTACGTCCGGCTTGATGGCAGGAACCGCTATCATCTCTTCACCCGTGAAGGGGCAGTTTATTACCTTATAGAATTCTGGCCTCTGCTTGAGGAAGTCAGACCCAAAGGGTCCGCGATAAGGTAAGAAGGGAACACCTCTGCCTGCCGCCTCGAATCCCAGGATTATGGCCAGACCGCTGATCTCATCGTACTTTAGACCCCCCTTCTCGACAGCGCGTCTGAAATTCGTCGGCAGACCGTAGGCCTCCATACTGACGAATGAGAACATCAACCTGTCTAGGCAACCAGCTCCGACCATCAAATCAATGTCTATGCTCCCCAAGATAGTCATGGCATATAGATTCTTTATCTTGGAGCGGATTATCTGACGTACAAGCGCCATCGGGTGGCTACTCAACCAGGCTCCTCCTATCGCCACTTTGTCTCCATCTTCTATGAGCTTAGTAATATCGCCCAATTTAGCCACCTTGTTTTGGTTTATCACCTTGTCTCTTCTGGTCATTTCACCTCCCCCGCCTGCCGGTTTTGCTTGTGCTAGGACATATTGTCACACAGAAGACAGCATCTCGAGCATCGTTGTTGAAAACCTGGGTGGAATTCCGGCGACCAGTACAAGTGCGTTGCATCTATGCACTTTCCCCCGGAATGATCACGGACCCTCCTTTCCATAATCCATGCGCCTACAGAATGGTGCACGCGAATTGGCGTCGGGGTCCAGCTTCTCTCAGCGCCCAACTATCATAATACTAACCACATTCCTAGGAGGAACACCACCCAGATTATGGGTTAGCCCGATCCGCGGGTTCTTTATCTGCCTGGCTCCTGCTTTGCCCTGAAGCTGCTTATACATCTCGTACATCATTCGAAGTCCGGAGGCACCGATGGGGTGGCCGAAGCACTTCAAGCCACCGTCCGGCTGACACGGAATCTGCCCACCCAACTCAAAGAACCCAGCATCTATGTCCTCCTTTGCTCTTCCCCTGGGTGATATTCCAAGATCCTCGTACGTAACTAGCTCGGTGATCGAGAAGCAGTCATGAACCTCCATCATACTTATCTCCTGACGTGGGTTAGTTATCCCCGCCTCCCGATAGGCTCTGGGCGCTGCACGACAGGTTGACTCAACGTGGGCAAAGTCATATTTCGTGTGCATCAATTCCTCGCCTGAGCTCGCGGCGATCTGCGATGATTTAATGAACACGGGATCGTCCCTGAAACTCCTGGCTAGGTCTGCTCGAGTTACAATGGCTGCGGCAGCTCCATCACTCACGCCACAGCAGTCGAAAAGCCCCAGGGGCCAGGCAATTATGGGGGATGCCATCACTTGCTCAATGGTCACCTCCCTTCGAAGATGAGCCTTCTCACACAAAGCACCGTTGTGATGGCTCTTTACCGAAATCTTGGCTAGGGTCCTCTTGCCTTCCTCAGGGCTAAGTTTGTACTGCGAGAAGTATCTAGTGGCCATCATGGCAAACAGTCCGGGCGTTGTATTATTGGCCAAGATGATCCTCAACTTAGTTCCTACAGCCATTACGTGCGAAAACTCAGGCAGACCGCCGTAGCCCGTATCCTTGAGTTTCTCCACACCTAGTGCCAAAGCAATATCATAGGCGCCTGAGGCAATCGCATAGGCAGCCGCCCTCAACGCTTCGGATCCACTGGCACACATGTTCTCGACCTTCGTCGCCGCAATAAATGGTAGTTTTAGTGCAGTGGACAGAGGTATGGCGCTGTGTCCCACGCTCACCTCAGTCATTTCAGGGCCACCCTGCCAGGCTGCCTGAATGTCTTTCTTGTCGAGTCCGGCATCCTTAATCGCCTCATTGAACGCGTCAACCATTAGGTCTTCAGGACTCTTGTCCCAGAGTTCGCCAAACTTGGTGCAGCCCATCCCTATTATTGCGACTTTGTCCCTAATGCCTTCCGACATGTTCCCTCCATCTTTCCTCTCGTTCTAGGACTCTGCGCAGGACGGAATCCTTGAAATGATGATCATAGAAAGAGCAAACTTCTCCTGCCTGATGCTAAGATATTGATAAGCCTTGATCCAGGTATATGTTCTGCCCCGTCATATTATTGGAAGCGTCCGACGCCAAATAGACAGCCAGAAGACCAATATCCCTTGCCTCGCCTACTCTTCTCAGAGGCAGGCTTTTCAAGGCTGCTTGCAGAAGCGCCTCATCCTGGAAGAATCCCTCCGATTGGTCAGTGCGGACGAGACCGGGCCCAATGGCATTAACATTGATGTTGTATCTAGCCCATTCGAGAGCCAACGTCTTGGTAAGCATGGCAACCGCTGCCTTGCTGGCCGCATAGGGCCCTCTATGAGGCGCTACTTTGGCAGCATACCCTGAAGTGATATTGATGATCTTCCCTTTCTTTCTCTGGATCATGTAGGTCCCAACCACTCTGGTGCAGAGGAAAAGAGCCGTCAAGTTGGTGTCGATCACTTTTCGCCATTCTTCCTCGCTCATGAGTGTAGTGAGGTCTGTCGCAGGGTCTGCTCCTACCACTCTCTGGCTGGAGTCGGGCAGGATAGGCTTTATTAGAACAATACCCGCGTTGTTGACTAGTATGTCAATCTTGCCAAACTCATGAATGGTCTTCTCTGCCATCCGGGCAATCTCTTCGGCTTTGGTTATGTCAGTCGAAATGGCTAGACCTCTCCTTCCAATCTGACATACCTTCTGAGCAGTATCCTCGATTTCTCCAGCAGTCCGAGCCACTGCAACCACGTCTGCTCCTGCCTCAGCCAGGGTTAGAGCGATGGCCTTGCCTATGCCGCGACCGGCGCCCGTCACTATGGCTGACTTGCCCTCTAGGCCAAACTCCTTGAGTACCATCCTTCTCTCCTCAACGTTGAATAGCCTTTCGCCAGTACCACCCAAGACCTAGCACAACCGTTCTTTTCATTCTGCGTCGATCCCTTTGCGTGGGCCTTTGAAACACCTGCGAAATGCCGCCCTCACGGTGAAATATGGAATGAGCAAAATATAGGAAACCACACTCCAGGAAAAGACAACCTTGAGACCTTTCAGAAGTTCCCCGGATGTGAATATCATGTCCATACGCATTACACCTAAGGCCTTGCCATCCACAATCAGTCTATTATCCTTACGCTTGACTGCGTAGAATTCCGCTATTACTTCCCCATCTTCGTTGAATACTCTTATGCCGTTGCTCATCCCTGCTACCTTTGATAACTCATCTTGACCTTGTTCGTTTTGGGTTTCCGATCACTGCCAACTATCTTCCTACCACCTTCTTAAACTCGATGCCCAGATCCTCCATGAGCACCTGCGTCGTTGCCCTGCCACCACCAGACACACCACCTCCCGGATGAGTACTGGCTCCGCACATGTAGAGCTTCTTCACGGGCGTTCTGTACTGGCCCCAACCGGGAAGAGGTCTGTTGGTGAGAAATTGTGACAGATATACGCCGATGTGCATTACATCCCCCTCTATCATGGCGGGGTTGTACCTTTCGAGGTCCAGCGGGCTCATTATGGCCCTGCCCAGAATGTTCTCGGGCCCCATATTCGTAGTCCGCTGGCGTACCATATCCAGAATGCCATCCGCCACCTCCTGTTTGATCGCATCCCACCTGGCAGCACCGCCCGGCTTCAGGTTGTACGGCTCATAGTGATAGAGATAGCCGGTATGCCTGCCAGCAGGAGCGCGGGTAGGATCACAGTGAGTAGCCACAATCATCAAAGGCATTGCTGTGTTCGGAATCCCGTACCTATACTGATCAAATAGACGGAGAAAGTCATCCATATTACCCGGGGTCAACTCCACCATGACCGCACGGTCAACATCCCCACCCATCTTGTACTTCGGGGCGTCCTTCAAAGCCAAGGACTGGTTCATGGCAGAGAACGGACTGTGTTTGATGCGTTTGACCTTGTCTTGGAACCCCTCGGGCAGGTCGGCGCCCGTCATAAAATTGAGGAGAAGCTGTTTCACATTGACATTGCTGACAATAGCCTTCTTCGCCAGGATTTCCTCCCCACCCTCCAGTATCACTCCCTTTGCCTCGCCGCCGACCACCTTAACAGCCGTAACTGCACTGGACAGCCTGATAGTACCGCCGTTGTCCTTTATGCAGGTTGCCAGCTTTTCTGTAAGTGCTCCTGAGCCACCCTCCGGCCATGCAATTCCCCAAGCATGGAAATGGGGCAGCCCGAACATATAGTACCCCGTCCCGATCTCCTGAGGAGCGAACATGACCTCGGATGCCCACCTATTCAGAGCAATCCTCATCTGCTCGCTCTCGAACCATTCTTTGGCGAGTTCAGTGGTGCTGGAGAGGATCACTCTCATGTACTCGCGTCCCATATCGCTCTGATCCATCAGGGACATGAGACGACCGAAAGGTGCTGCTGGGGAAAACGTGGCCACACCACCCGCCTTGAGGAGTGGACCAGCACCTTCGACGAACTTACGATACATTTCAGCATCATGTCGTGAGAACTGCGCTATGGACTGACACGTTTTCTCCAAGTCCCGATAGAAAACCAACGCGCTATCGTCCGGAAAGACAATGGCGAGCTGTGGGTCTGGCGTTATGTACTTCAGTCCATACTTTGACCTCAGCCCCAATTCATCCCGGTGAATCATCGGATTGGCCTGCATGGTCATGTGCACCGTAGCGCCCGGATCATGTATGAACCCTGGTAGAGTGAGTTGCCGACTGGCAGCACTCCCACCAACGATGTCAGACCTCTCAAGTACACAAACGTCCAGCCCTGCTTTTGCAAGATAAGCAGCGACTATGAGCCCGTTGTGTCCTCCGCCTATCACCACTACGTCGTGTGCCATCGTTCTTCCCTCCTCCAATAATTGATGGGATCTGACCTAAGATGGCGACTCGGGGGACTCGGTCATTTCGTAGTAAGAGTAACAGCCATCGTTTCCCGTCACCAGGAATTTGTCGCCGGTCAGCTTTATGCGTGGGTTTGCTGCCTTCGCCGCTCCCTCCTCGATGGCCCTCGCCACGATCGGGCAGGCTTTCCAGCATTCCCTGCCGATGACATCAGCGACATTGCAGTGACGCACCTTGTAGAGATACCGATTCTCCCCCACCTTTTCGATCAACGGACGTTGCTCCATAGTGAAAAGAAGTTCATCCCCCGCTTCCAACACCTTATAGAGCGTGTCCTCGAGGCTTGCCTTACCTGGCACCAGGCCCGCTTTCCTCACTGGGACTTGCCAAAATTCCCAGTCTCTCAGCCCTTCATAAATCGCCTGCAGCCCTTCCTCACCGTACTTATCGTCAATCACCTTCACCATTCTTGCAATTATGCGCCACAGTAGTCTCTGTGTGGCATTCAACTTCGCAGCAACTTCAGGCGATCGACTTGGACCAACTTCTTTCGTCATCTCAGACCCCCTAACTCTGTTTGGATCTGGCAATCACACTCTTATGGGTGTGGCTTTCCAGAAATAACCACAGATACCATGGGTTTCATCAACATACCGTCTGCGGAAGGTCATCTCCACCGGCATATCTACCTTCAGCGACTCAGGCTCAGCATCAGTGACATCCAAGATGAATCTTCCCCCACCATCGAAGTCTATCACTCCGTACATCTCCGGTGGGCTGACGCTGAAAGCTAAGCTATCGCTGGTGTAACTGAACAAGCGACCTCTCTTATCAGCAAAGCGGTAGTCTTCCATCTCATCAACAGCTCCGCATTCTGGATCCACGCAGATCCTCTGGGTGGGGTATTGTGGTGTCCCACATCGCTTGCACTTCGACCCATGGAGTGCCAGAATCACCTTGCGGTCCCTCCACATTAGGGTTACCTGTGTGGGGCCAGTCTCTCCACGAAGACCCTTTTCGATAGGGAGCACATCCCGAAAGGTCAGATACTTCTCGTAGCTAGCTAGCTCCTTCTTCGAAGTGAGATGCTTCTTCATCCCGCGCTTCTCAGCCATGTCAACAATGTCCTTCGTCACCTCAAAGAACAGAGCATCGCTTCCATTGCCATAGCTGGCGACGAGTATCTTGTCACCTGGCTTGGCCTCCTCGAATGCGGCGACAAGCATCATCAAGGGATTAGCAGCACCAGCATCACCGACTGTGCTGAGCAACTCCTGCTGGACTTGGCTGGGCCCGAACCCAAGACTCTTGCCTATGGCGGCATGCTCTCGGACATAGAGGCACGGATAGATTACCTTAGCGAAGTCTTTGGCGCTCAAGCCGTATTTCTTCAGGAGACCTGAAATGGCCTCACTGACGAATTTCGTATAGCCCTCGTCGCGGATCCATCTATCTTCCGAAGTATGTACAAATTTGTCGTCCTCAGCCCTCCAGCGGTCCATGAAATCACTGGTAATCGAGAAGGATCCTCCTGGTACTGCAATCACCCGGTTGTCTCCAACTACAAAAGCAGCAGCACCATCTCCGTAGTTTGCCTCTCCAAAGCTACCTGGCTTCGCCACACGGCAATCGGAAGCGCAGACAATAACGCTCTTTGCTGACCCAGCCTTGACGGCATCACATCCTGCGATAAGAGCTGCAGTACCCGCCTTGGTGGAGTTAGTGAAATCAGCAGTTCTGATACTGGAGCTGAGATCTAGAGCAGAGGCTACAATGCCAGCGTCCTGCCTCTCTTTATAGGGAGGGGTAACCGTGGCAAGGTACAAAGCTTCCAGTGTTTCTCTTCCGCCCCCGCTTAGGCAGTCAGACCCAGCAGCAACCGCCATGGTGACAGCATCCTCGTCATAGTTGGCGACAGCCTTCTCTCCGGGAACACCCCCTGTATTGAACCATCCCATAGCTGTGGAGATCGTCTTGCGGTTCAAACGGTACCATGGTACGTAAGCTCCATACGAAACGATTCCTATCATCTTCTATGCCTCCTCAAAGGGTTGACTGTCAACCCATGTCATACCGCTCCGAGGCGTCAATCTCTCATGAAACGTAGAACACCACCCAGGATCAGGCCCACCGCACTCTCGGGTGTACATTTCAATCATTGTTAGATTACCCCCTCGTCTTTCAAACGGGCGATATCACCCCATTCATAGCCAAGCTCCAAGAGCACCTCTTCAGTGTGCTCTCCTATCTCAGGAGCCTTTGATCGGGGACGTGCTTCCATCTTGGAGAGGCTGAAAGGCACGCCGGGGATCTTCACATGACCCAAGACAGGATGGTGGAAATCAGTCACATAGTCATTTGCCAGCACCTGGGGGTCTAACGCAGCTTCGGAAACAGTATTGACAACGTCCCAAGCGAACTGGGCCTTCTCTTTGAACCTCCTGACCCATTCGTCCCTAGGCTTCTGAGCAAAGATTGAGTCCAGGAGTTTAATGAACTCCTTGTTGTTGTCCCTTCTCATCTGTGGTGTGGCAAGTAGATCCTCCACCTCTTTCCCTGG
>JBGOWL010000026.1:0-11242 GCA_041478585.1 Dehalococcoidia bacterium
ATCTAACGGAGTCCATATACTGGAGGATATCCAAGGACTACTGCAACAATTCGGGCGGACATATCAGGAAGTACAAAGCGGCTGAGATCAGCAGTCTCCTGCGTCAAAGCAATCTCCGCATCTATGATATACGCTATAAACACTCCCTGCATTCCATATACTGGCTGCTCCGATGCCTATTCGGCATAAAAAATGAGAAGGCTCTGATCCCGTCCTTGTATCACAGATTCTTGGTTTGGGATCTGAAGGCTCGGACCAGGCCCGTCCGCTTGCTCGACAATATGTGCAACCGTATTTTCCCCAAGAGCATCGTTATCTATGCCAGGAAGGGAGACGATGGATAGCATTCCCGAGTTGATCGAAGAGCAGGCGACCTTCATCAGCAGGCATCAACTTCCTTCGGGGGCTATTCCATGGTATGAGGACGGTATTACCGATCCCTGGGATCATATTGAATGCGCCGTAGCTCTAGATCTTACTGGCAGGTTTAATCAGGCTGTCAAAGCCTATTCTTGGCTAAGGGACAGACAGAATGCTGATGGCAGCTGGTATTCCAGTTATCTCGATGATGAGGCTCATGACCTGACTCGGGACCCAAACCACAGTTCATACATAGCCACCGGGGTGTGGTACCACTACGCACTCACTGGCGACCTGGACTTTCTTCATCAGATGTGGCCGGCGGTTGAAAAAGGTATAGACTTCGCCCTGAGTCTGCAGCAGCCCAGTGGTGAGATCTACTGTGCTTGTGATGCAAATGGTGAAGCCTGGCCGGGGGCCATTCTGGGTTCTGCTTGTTGCATTTGGCAGAGTCTTCAGAGTGCTTTGAAGATTGGTGCAACGCTGGGATTGGATGGTCAACATTGGAGGGCTGCGAGTCTTAGGCTAGTCAGGGCAATCAAGGAACATCGAGAGCTCTTCGACAAGTTCGGTGAAAACAAGCAGGGGTTTGCCACCAACTGGTACTACCCGGTCCTCACTGGTGTGATCAATGGTGAAGAGGCGAGGGATCTCATCTTGGGCCAGTGGAACCACTATGTAGTTGATAGCTGGGGATGCAAATGTGTCAGCAGTGCACCCTGGGTGACGGTGGCCGAGACCACTGAACTGATTATGACATTGTGCCGTATCGGCGAAATAGGCAGGGCGCAATCGCTGCTAAGCTGGATGCTCAGGCTCAAGGATCATGATGGTGGTTTCCAAACGGGCATAAAGCTGCCGGAATTGATTATCTGGCCCGAGGAGAAGAATACCTGGACATCGGCTGGAGCCATAATGGCGATGATGGCCTGTGCAAAGGTCGAAGGTACATATGCTCGTTGAAGAGTTCGTAGGGTATGAGAGCCTTATCGACTTCATTGAGGAGAGGGCCATACAGAATCTGGAGGGGGATATCGTTGAAATCGGCGCCTATATGGGAGGTGGCACAGTCAAACTGGCGAAGTTTGCGGGTCAGCACGGCAAGAAGGTGTATGCCGTTGATACCTTTGACCCCGGCGTTGACAGAACCATAGGCAAGGGAGGGGTCAAAGCTTGCGAAGTCTACGAAGCCTTTCTCTATGGTCGATCAATGCTGGAAGTCTATCAAGAGACAACGCGAGGTTTTGACAATATTATCACCATTAGGGAAGACTCCAGAAAGGTCAGATTTCCCGAGGGCCAGAAGTTCCTTTTTGGATTTGTTGATGGTTGTCATCAAATGTCATACGTGGAGAACGACTTTGGGGTTATCTGGCCTCACCTGGTCTCAGGCGGCGTGATCGGTTTTCACGACTACGGGTTTGATGACTGGCCAGAAGTCACCCCGGCCGTCGATGAACTGATAGATGCGCACAAGAGGGAAATCAGGGCGATTCATGCGGTAACATGGAAGTGCGACATCCTCTGTATTATGCTAGTCAAAAACTAGCATCTTCCCCATGCTATGATGCCACAGTCATTGTGGCACATTTTCCCGGGGTTTGGGGCTGCACTCAATCACTATGGCGTCACTCAACGAAGGCAGGCGACGGGCCGCCTTATCCAGGATATTCAGAATAGCAGAAGAGACTTGCCTGGGCATCTTGTTCAGCAGCATACCCCACCAGGGAAGGCCAAAAAGCAGCGATACACCAGAACACTGCTCTACCTCGAGGTAGGGTTCCACCAGAGATCGCAGAGAGTCATAGTCGAATCTGTATGTGTGGTCAAATGGTGTCTCCCACATCTTCTCGTAGATCGATTCTTCACGCCGCAGCAACTTTCTGAACCTGATGAACATGGATCTTCCCAGTCTGCAGCTAAAGCTTTCGAGATTAGCCACGGCGATTATCGCTTTCCCTTGGGGCCTAAGTATTCTGGCCATTTCCTCCACGGCTTTGCTTGGGCAAGCGAAGTGATCAAGCGCGCCCTTGCACACCACCTTATCAAAGGAGCTGTTCTTTATGGGCAGATGCTCGCCGATCCCACGGAGCAGGACCACCTCAGTGCCATTCTGGTGAATACGATCCATAGCATGCAGTATCATCTTCTCTGATGGCTCAACTCCGCAGCATCTCCCGCCTCTTTGGGCCAATTCCATGGCATCAGTAGCCCTGCCACACCCAATATCCAGGATTTCCTCTCCGTCCCTTGCGTCGACTTTTCTGAGGGTGACTTCTTCCAGTTGGCTAAACAGGAATGCCAAGTCAGGATAGACTGTCGGCGGCACTACGTGGTTGTCATCCCAGTTCAGGTCGAACTCTGATTTATTCTCGATTTTCTTAGAACCTTCAATCACCTTCATCGTACCTTCTCTTCGTACCTGGGATAGGATCCCAGGATCTTGAGCATAGAAGTCTTGGTCCGTACTCTATCCAGTACTTGACTGATAAGCTGATCCTGGTGATGCCCCTCCAGGTCAACCAGAAAGATGTACCTACCCAAACCCTCTTTGGAGGGGCGCGATTCTATCTTGGCCAGGTTGTACTGCGAGAACTCTTGGAGTACATCGCATAGAAGGCCAGGACGATCCTCGTCAAATGAGAAACAAATCGATGTCCTGTCTCGGCCCGTAGCAGGATGGTCTTTGAGTGCCAGGACTACAAAGCGGGTAACATTAGGCGAGCGATCCTGGATATCTCTGGCAAGTACTTTGGCCCCGTGCAATATGGCTGCCCGTTGAGTCGCGATGGCGGCAGCCGGGGTTGGGGAAGACATCATCTGTTCTACAGCCGCAGCAGTGCTGAGGGCAGCCACTACCTGAGCTTTTGGGAAACACCTCTCCAAGAAACGGCGACACTGCCCCAGGGCTTGGGGGTGAGAGAAGATTATGCTTACTTCCAGGGCTTCAACATCTGGCTTGACCAGCAGGTGGTGTTCAATGGGTAGGACTAGTTCTTGTCGGATCAATAATTTGGAGTCGTGAATCAGGAGGTCCAGTGTTTCTGTTACCGAACCTTCGAGGCTGTTCTCGATAGGCACTACCCCTTCTTCAGCTATGCCCGTGTCTACAGCAGCCACGACAGCGGAGATACTGAGAAAGGGAAGAAGCTGTGCTTTTTCATCATACCTTATAGTAGCTTCTTCGGTGAAAGTGCCAGGAGGCCCCAGATATGCAATCCTTTTTCTCGACATCCTCAAATGCTACTGATAGCACTGTGTGACGCTTCTTCAGGTCTTAAGTCAACTCTGCAAGTCAACTCCGCTGCTTCCTTCTTGACTTCACCGATAGACACTATTGCGCTGATATTGAGAGAGCTAGAACAATTATGTTTCTCAACCTATGGCCAAATGTGCTTTGCCTATTATATCAGCAACTTTCACACTTGTCTTGTTTTGGGCTTGCCATATCGCCGTAGAAGAAGCTTTCTTGCCAATCTGTTTCTAGAGGGTTATTATGATACCAGCATGCCCCTGTAGCTCAGGTGGATAGAGCACCAGCCTCCGGAGCTGGGTGCGGGCGTTCGAGTCGCCCCAGGGGTATATTACTTGCAGTTCGGGCAAGTGTTGAAGAAGTCCTGCGGCAGGTTCAATTTGGCTCGAATATACTCGAGCTGTGCTTCAGGCGCGAAGTAATTTCCACAGACTTTACACTTCTTCAATTTGAATTGGACCTTCCAGTTGTGGATTATCCTCGTATCGCCTACGTCTTCCATCTTTATGCATTGGGTAGGGCAGATGTAGACGCAAGACCCACAACCTATGCATGCGGTGGCTGTCTCGAGAAACGGTGGGGCCACCTCTCTATGGACCCCGCGGTTGGCCAGACTGATGGCACTGACGCCGACCACCTCCTGGCAGGTTCTTACACACAAGGCGCAGAGGATACAATTATTGCGTTCGACGTATTCAGGTCGGAAGGAGACTGTCTCAACGCCCATTTGCCTGGCCAGGTCTTGAATCACCTTCTCACCGGAACACCTGGCTAGTAGCAGCTCGACAAGCATCTTGCGGTTGGCTATTACCCTCTCAGAGGCGGTGTTCACCACCAAACCTTCTTCGATGGGGTAGAGGCAAGAAGTAACTAGTCTGGAACGGCCGTTTCTGGCCGTTATCTCTACCAAACAGAGTCGGCAAGCCCCGTACGGCTCCAATGCTTCGTTATGACAGAGTGTGGGTATATCAATCCCGTGCTCCTGAGCTACCTCCAGTATAGTCAGTCCCTCTTTTGCCTTGATTTCTCGACCGTCAATAGTTAAGGTGACCAATTCTTACTTTACTCCTATAGCTCCAAGCTTGCAGATGTCACGGCAGGCACCACACTTGATACATAGGCTCTGATCTAGAATGACTGGCTTTTTCTTGGCCACAAAGGTAATGGCCTCCTTGGGGCATGATTTGATGCACAGGCCACATCCAGGGCACTTGTCATCGACGATGAAATAGGTGATCAGATCTTTGCACACACCAGCCGGACAGCGTCTATCTTTGATATGCGCCACGTACTCGTCCCGGAAATAGCGTATAGTGGTCAAAATGGGGTTGGGTGCTGTCCCTCCCAAAGCGCATAGCGAACTGTCGATCAGATTGTCTGACAGGCGTTCAAGCTGGGCGATGTCCTCTTCTCTACCCTTACCCCTAGTGATATCGGTAAGGATCTGCAGCATCCTTTTGATTCCTTCCCTGCAGGGCAGACATTTACCGCATGATTCTTCTTCAAGGAAGGTGAGGAAGTATTTGGCCATATCCACCATGCAGTTGTCCTCGTCCATCACGATCATGCCACCCGAACCCATCATGGAGCCAACTTTGGTCAACTCATCAAAATCCACAGGCATATCGAGCAGACTCTCGGGTATGAAGCCTCCAGAGGGGCCACCTGTTTGCACAGACTTGAACTTCTTGCCTTCCCTGATGCCGCCACCGATGTCGTGGATGATCTCTCTTAGTGTTGTGCCCATTGGGACTTCTACCAGGCCGGTATTATTCACTTTCCCTACCAGGGAGAATATCTTTGTCCCCTTGCTCCCTTTGGTCCCAATCTTGTTGTACCAATCGGCACCGTTGAGGACAATCAATGGCACATTTGCCCAGGTTTCAACATTGTTCAGATTGGAGGGTTTGCCGTAGAGTCCCTTCTCTGCGGTGTGGACATACTTGGCCCTCGGTTCTCCTACTTTACCTTCCAACGATGCCATCAGGGCGGTAGATTCTCCGCAGACAAAGGCGCCTCCGCCTCTGCTGACTTTGACCCTGAAATCGAAACCACTGCCCAGGATGTTCTCTCCCAGCAAACCGTATTCCTCAGCTTGCTTGATGGCCATGGTGACGTTGGTCACGGCCAGAGGGTATTCATGACGCACATATACATAGCCTATGCTTGCGCCGATGGTGTAGGCCCCGATGATCATCCCTTCCAGAACGCTGTGCGGGTTCCCCTCCATGAGACTCCTATCCATGTAGGCGCCAGGGTCTCCCTCATCGCAGTTACCTATGACATATTTGGGACTGCCCTCAGCTCTGCGGGCGGATTCCCATTTGACTGCTGTGGGGAATCCACCGCCACCCCGTCCCCGCAAACCTGATCGTTTGACTTCATCCATGATTTGCTTTGGAGACAGTTCAAAGAGGGATTTGCTCAAAGCGGTGTATCCGCCGACGGCGAGATAGTCTTCAATAGAAGTGGGATCAATTCTATTGTTATTGCCAAGAAGAAGGCGCTGCTGTTTCCTATAGAAGGGGACATCCTCCTGATGCACAAATAGCTCTTTGGTGTTGGGGTCCGAATACAGTAACCTGTCAATGACGTTCCCGCCGATGATGGTCTGGGAGATTATTTCGGATACATCTTCCGGTTTCACCTGCTGATAGAAGATGCGTTGTGGATAGATGGTGAGAAGGGCTCCTCTCTCGCAGAAGCCACGACAGCCTGTGGCTGTTATATCGACTCTGTCCTGCAATTGGCGCCGCTGTATTTCTTCCCTGAAGGCGGCAACCAGACCAAGGCAGTCATAGGCATGGCACCCAGTACCCGTGCATATGGCGATACAGGTTCTGCCAGGATCTCTCCTGGCTACTATCAACCGTCTGAAGTCTTCCAGTTCTTGGCGTGATGCAATTCTTGTTGACGTCTCTTTGACTTGCATGGTTACTTGTATCTTCCCAGCATTGGGGCGACTTTGTTAGTAGTCATCTGTCCGAACGTGGTCTCATCGACCACAACCACTGGGCCTAGCGCACAACAGCCCAGGCAGTTGACAGTCTCTAGAGTGAAGGCGAGGTCATCGGTTGTTTCTCCGGGATCAATACCCAAATCGAGGGCTGCCCTCTCCAGAATTCGGTTTGCACCTCTAACGTGGCAGGCTGTGCCAAGGCAGACCTTGATGAGATGAAGCCCTCTTGGCTCGAGGCTGAAGGCCCTGAAGAAGGTAGCGACACTATATACCTGGCTCAGGGGGATATCCAATATCTGGCTGACCTTCTCCAATGCATCTTTGGGTAGGTATCGGTACTCACCCTGGATATCCTGAAGTATGGATACCAACTGTCCCCTGTCACTATCAAACCTGCCGATAATTGCCTCTACACTGGCGGCCATCTATATCCCCATCTCTGCTTTCTGTTTCAATTTCTGGTACTCAGCGGTTACTCTCTCTTGAATGCGTTCGATTTCTTCCTCAGGCAGGTGTCGAAATCTCCCCTGCGGTTTCAAGTAGTCCCGAACCGGTCGAAGTTGAGGGAAGTCGAAGTTCAGTTTGTATTTACCGTTTTCCACCTCGTAGATCGGGAACACCCCTGTCTCCACGGCCAACCGTCCCAGTCGGACAGCCAGATCGGTGGGGTGTCGCCAACCAGTGGGGCACGGTGATAGAACATGGAGGTAGGCTGGCCCGGCAATCGCAACTGCCTTATTGACTTTGCCAATCAAATCAAAGGGGTAACTGGGACAGGCTGTAGCCACGTAAGGGATATTATGTGCCACCGCAATGGCGGGCACGTTCTTTTTCCAGGTGGTTTGCCCAATGCTCAATTTGCCGGATGGTGAAGTAGTAGTGGAGGCACCGAACGGTGTAGCACTGGAGCGCTGAATGCCCGTGTTCATATAGGCCTCGTTGTCGAAGCAGACGAAGAGAAAGTTGTGCCCTCTTTCCAGCGCCCCGGACAGAGCTTGAAGGCCTATATCACTGGTGCCGCCATCACCTGCCATAGCCACCACCTTGGCACTGCTGACCCTCTTACCTTTACGGCTGAGTGCCTTCAAGCCTGCTTCCATGCCGGATGCAGTGGCAGCAGTATTCTCGAAGAGAGTATGCATCCATGGAATCCGCCAGGAAGTGGTGGGGAGGGGGGAGGAGACAACCTCCATGCACCCCGTGGCGTTGCTGACTATGACTCGCCTGCCCAGCGCCTTACAAACAAGCCTTACCGCGAGAGCTTCGCCACAACCTATGCATGCGCGATGGCCTGGAGCGAAGTAGTCCTTTTGGGGCAATAACCGTGGGACATATATGGCGAAGTTTTCCACGCTATTCTCTCACTCCGATCATCTCCACTCTGTCTTCTTCGCCCTTCTCTGCCAGCTTTGTCCCTCTATTGACCATTTGCTTGAACTCAGCTACTGAGATATCTCTGCCTCCCAGCCCTCCGACGAAGCCCACTATCTTAGGTCTCCTCTGACGGGGATACAAAGCAGCCTTCATTTCGGAGCTTACCGGCCCTCCCGGGCCCCCGAATGAAATGGAACGATCAAGAACAATAAGTACCTCGGCATTTTCAACAGCTTCGTAGATCTCCTCAAAGGGGAATGGCCTCCAGAGGCGCAGTCTGATCAGCCCTATCTTCTTCCCCTTGGCTCTCATTTCATCCACTGCCTGCATGGCTGTCTCACCGAAGCTTCCCATGGTGAGCAAAAGCACCTTGGCATTTTCGGATTGATAGTGCTCGACTGGCTGGTAGTGGCGACCGCTGATCTTGCCGAATTGCTTCCACGCGCGGATGATTGCTGGCTTGGTCGCACGGAGTGCTAAGTCCTGGGCCTTCTTGACCTCTGTGTACAGATTTGGTCCGGCGAACGCCCCCATACTCACAGGTCTGTCCGGGTCCAAGACATAGGGGTGATTATAGGGAGGCAGGAACTTGTCAACTTCCTTCTTCTTCAAGAGATAGAGCGGCTCTACAACGTGAGACAGATGGAAACCATCTATATGGATCATCACCGGAAGCAGAACCTTGGGGTCCTCGCCAATTCGAAAAGCACAAACCGTAAGGTCGTGAGCCTGTTGAGCATTCTCAGCAAATATCTGAATCCAACCGCAATCGCGAACAGCCATGGCATCCGAGTGGTCACCCCAGACATTCAGTGGTGCGGATAGTGCCCTATTGGCGACCACCATAACTACTGGCAGTCTCATAGCGGATGCCACATACAATACCTCATGCATTAGTTCCAGCCCCTGCCCGGCCGTAGCTGTGAAGGTTCTAGCCCCTACTGCTGAAGCTCCCAGACAAGCGCTCATGGCTGAATGCTCGGATTCTACAGGGACATATTCTGCATCTAGTTCGCCTTCAGCCACCAGCTCTGCCAGCCCTTCCACAATATGTGTCTGAGGGGTGATAGGGTAGGCAGCTATTACATCAGCATTGGCCAGTTTTACTGCCTGTGCTACTGCAGCAGAGCCTTCCATTCCCACCATTGCCGTTGCCATCACTCCTCCATAACCATGGTTATAGCCTGTGTCCAGCATTCCCGGGCGCAAATGCCGCAGCCCTTGCAATAGTACAGGTCTGCCGCAAAGAAACCTTCGGGATTATGAGAGATGCAACCCTCTGGGCAAAAAATGTAGCATATGCCGCATTTGATACACCTGTCATTGTTCCAGGTTGGCCTCTCGGACCTCCAGTCCCCAGTCTTGTACTCGGCAGCATTGCCTGCATCGTCTACTATGGCACCCAGCTTTATGTCCTTCCAGGATGGTTCTGTTCCTTTGCCCTTGGCGCCCAATGTTATCTCCTCTAGGCCATTAAGGTTGCTTCGTATGCCTTCTTACATGCCTGCAGATTACTGCCTGCCCTTGGCCCAAAACGGTGCATCAATGGTTCTTCGAGAGAAGCCATGTTGATCATACCTGTGACCTGTAGTATTGCTCCAATCATGGTGGTGTTGACTATGGCCACGCCGATTGTTTCGCGGGCAATAGTAGAGGCATCAACGACGGCCACCCGCCATTGATTGCCAAATTTGGACTTGATTTCTTGTGCCGTTTTCTTAGTGTTTACTATGATTGTGCCTGAGTCTTTGAGTCCGCCAGTGACGTCGACGATGTCAAGCAATCCTGGGTCTAGAACGGCCACGACATCAGGCTGTTTGACCTCTGCTCTAACCCTTATGGGTTTGTCATTTACCCTTACAAAAGCCTGAACCGGTGCCCCCCTCCGTTCAGGACCGAAACTGGGGAATGCTTGTGCGTATTTGCCTTCGCCGATGGCAGCCAGGGCCAGCAGTTCTGCAGATGTAACTGCTCCTTGCCCACCCCTGCCGTGAATTCGCACCTCTATCATAGCCGCTCCAGCTGAAAAGATTATAAGGTCGTTAGGCCATGGGGACAAACCCGTAGTTTACATAAAGACTTCCCAAAGCAATTGACTTGTTTTCAGATCGCATGCTATATTCCCCGATACGGGGTGTAGCGCAGTTGGTTAGCGCGCATGGTTTGGGACCATGAGGTCGGAGGTTCAAATCCTCTCACCCCGACCATAAGTTCAGAAAATGAGGCTCAGACCTCATGGTTCAATCAAACAGCCAATTCTAAAGAAACGCGAATAAGACCTCATGGTCTTTCGGGGGCGGGTCCGCATATGAAGAAATGGTTTTATCTATCAAAGCAGAGGCACCCAGAGGAACCTCACTCAAGTCGCTGGTCCGAGGCTATCTTCTCACCCAGCAAACCCAAGGATCAAGCTGGCATACAGTGGAGTACTATCGCGGCATTTTAGGTCGTTTCCTATGGTATTCCCAAAGGGAAGGATGGTCAGATGATGCGAGACTCCTGAATGAGTGGCATGTACGGGAATTTCTAGGCTATGTCGGCTTTGAGACAAATCGCTGGCAAAAGCAAGGCAACGGCTCGGAATCATGCTCACGTAAGGCATCCATAAGGACAGTCCACCACTATTACAGTGCCCTTCGTGCTTTCTTTAATTGGACCATCAAAGAAGGGTTCCTCGGAGAAAGCCCGCTTGCTAAGGTGAAGGTGGCGAAATCGAAGCCAAAGGTCATTCAACCCTACACATCGGGGGACATAGCCAAGATGCTAGCCGTCTGTGACTGCGATTATCAACACAATGCCAAGTTCCTCGCAAGTCGCAATAGGGCAATCATTTTGATGCTATTAGACAGTGGACTCAGGTTGTCGGAGCTAGCTAACATCAAGCTCCAAGACATAAATACAGACACTGGTTGGATCAAGGTTCTGGGCAAAGCGGCTAAGGAAAGGGTAGTCCGCATAGGCAAGAGCACCCAAAAGGCTTTGTGGCGCTACCTGATGTATCGTGGCGAGAATGACCATGAGGAGCTTTGGCTAACTGAGGAAGGAAAGCCTCTGCACGGTTAGGGAATTCAGTCAACAATACATAGACTCAAAGAACGGGCTGGTATCAATGATGAAGGTTGTGTCCATAGGTTTCGCCACACATTTGCCTTAAGCTTCCTTAGGGCGGATCGTAATCCCTTTAACCTCCAATATTTGCTCGGTCATAGTTCTTTGGAAATGGTGCGACGCTACACGATGACCTTGGGAATGGAAGATGCCCTCCGAGCTCACGAGAGGGCAAGCCCTGCGGACAT
>JBGOWL010000126.1:0-5420 GCA_041478585.1 Dehalococcoidia bacterium
CTCAGTGCCTTCTACGGCCTGATGAGGACGCTTTCAGGCGTATACCGTACTACCATGGTGACCACACACTGCAAGGTTTCAGAGGGATCTCCAAGGAAGATCTTCAACCAAGCCTTCGACCCCGTCTATGACCGGCTTCTGGGAATGGACGCCATCTCTTCGTGCGCACTGCAGGCTAGGGCATATATGCATCGATTCGGGATTACCGAGGAGCAGTGTGCCAAGGTCTCGGTCAAGAACCACAGGAATGCCAAGAACAACCCGTATGCCCATGTACCTCTGGACATCACGGTAGAGGATGTGATGAAATCCCCGATGCTGGCAGAGCCCATCAAGCGTCTTGATACTTCACCTATCTCCGACGGCGCATGCGCCGTCATTCTGGCCACCGAGGAGATGGCCAAGAAGATGGCCAAGAAACCGGTCTGGATCAGAGGCGTGGCGCACTGTACCGATGCCTACCGTCTGGGTGAGAGGGATTTGGCCTACTCACAGGCTTTGGAAGCGGCGGCCAAGAAGGCCTACCGGATGGCTGGAATCAGCGACCCTTCGCGGGAGATTAATGTAGCTGAAGTCTATGATGCCTTCTCCTATATGGAACTCATGTGGTATGAGGGGCTGGGGTTCTGCGGTCAGGGTGAGGGGGGGAAGCTGATCGACAGCGGCATAACCCAGATGGGAGGCAGATTGCCAGTCAATCCTTCCGGAGGAGTCCTCTCGGCGCATAGCGTTCAAGTTGCTGGCCTGGCCAGGATAGCTGAAGCGGTGCTTCAGTTAAGAGGCGAGGCCGGGAAACGGCAGGTACCAGGAGCGAAGGTCGCTGTAGTACATGGAATCAGCGGGATTTGCGCTCAGACGCACTGTGTCTGGGTATTGAGCAACTAGGAGGCATGGCGAGATGGGTACAAGAACGGCCATCGTGGGAGTGGGACAGACATACCATACGTCGAAGAGGAAGGATGTCAACGGTCAGGAGCTCATTAGTGAGGCGGTGAAAAGAGCACTGGAAGATGCGACGCTTGGCCTGAGAGATATCGATGCCATCGTAATTGGCAACATGGATCACTTTGAAGCGATCAACAGTGTGGATGGATGGAGCGTTGATGGTTCAGGTGCATTCATGAAACCCATCATGAAAGTCACCACCGGCGGTAGCACGGGCGGTACTTTGGGGTCATGCGCATACTACCACGTTGCTTCGGGACTCTTTGATGTGGTGATGGCCATCGGATGGGAGAAGAACTCTGAATCGGACACCCAGGCCGCCATAAGCACATGTGCTGATCCCATATTGGAGCGGGATTTCTTCGGTGGGGCCATTGGCCCAAATGCGGCCCAGTATGCCATGTACATGAAGCAGTTCGGGGCTATCCAGGAGGATGCTGCTCTTGTAGCTGTTAGGGACCACAATAATGCTCTACGGAATCCCCATGCGCACCTAAGGAAGTTCATAACGGTGGAAGATGTAATGAAGTCTCCTATGCTTTGCTGGCCGATCAAGCTTCTCGACAGTTGTCCCAGATCTGACGGGGCGTGTGCTGTCATATATGCGTCAGAGAGCAAAGCTCCCAAGATCACTGCTCGGCCTGCTTGGGTGCACGCCACGGCTGTATCCCACGACTATGTGTACTTTGGCGACTATGAGTGGGAGATGATGCCTACCCTTCAGGCTACGGTAGGCAGAGTGTACCAGCGAGCCGGCATCACCAATCCTCTGAGAGAGATAGACGTGATGGAGCTTTACCTGCCCTTCTCCACCTGTGGTGTAGTGTGGATGGACCACATGCGGGTGTGCGGACCTGGTGAAGGGCCGAAGCTGATCAGAAAAGGCGTCTTCGATATGAACGGTGAGGTGCCGGTTAATCCTTCAGGTGGTGTTCTGTCAACGAATCCGATCGGTGCGACGGCCCTGATAAGGATAGCAGAAGCGGCACTCCAGGTCATGGGCAAAGCAGGGGAAAGACAGGTGAGCGATGTTAAGACCGCCATGGCGACCGCCTTCGGTTCCTGCTACTGGTTTGAGGCCACCGTCCTCAGGTCAACCAAACCTTAGACTGATATGGGAGGACACAACATGCAGAACAGGCAAGCCAGCGAACATGACGAACTACTGGAGATAAGCTCGGGCGAAGCTGAGCATGTCTACTACTGGCACTGTGGCCACTACATGAGCCGGTTCCTTCTCGGACTCAGGGACAAAAAGACGATCCTGGGCATCAAGTGTTCGCATTGCGGTAGAGTCTACGTGCCTCCGAGGGAGGTGTGTGGACGCTGCTTCAAAACCATGGACGAATGGGTGGACCTTGGCACTGAGGGTTCCATCTACGCGTTTACCGTGGTGAAGCTACCTTATGTCGATCCCAACACCGGGAAGCCGATAAAAGTACCTCGCACCGATATCTATGTAAAACTGGATGGAGCCGACACTTGCTTGATGCACTGGCTGGATGAAACTGACGAGAAGAAGATAACTGTGGGTGCCAGAGCTAAGGCCGTATTCAAGGAAGCGCGAAGGGGCACCATCCACGATATCGAGTGCTTCACTCAAGTATGATCGATCATCAGGGCGGGCTATATCCCAAGAACCGCATGAAGTGTCTTGGGCACCGCACAAGCAGAACCCTTGGAGGAGCGACCTTCGCCAAACCGCACCGCCACTCTATCGGGCAACCAGGCCGCCATCCACACTCATTGAGTGGCCGGTGACGAACGACGCTGCATCCGAGCACAGCCAGACTACGGCTTCAGCGACCTCTTCAGGTCGGCCAAGCCTTCCCATCGGTTCCATGGATACGTAGCCTGACTCGCTTTCGGGTATTCTATCCAGGCTCAGGATAGGGGTGCGAACAAACCCAGGGCAAACGGTGTTTATGCGGATACCGGTCTGAGCACACTCCAATGCCAACGCTTTGGTCAGCCCGACCACGGCATGTTTGCTGGCAACATAGGCGACGTTCTTCTTGATACCTATGAGCCCCACCACTGAAGACATGTTGACAATGGCACCGTGTCCTTGCTTCAACATATGAGGGATCTCGTACTTCAGGCAAAGGCAAACCCCTTTGAGGTTGACGCTGATCACCAAGTCCCAGTTCTCCTCCGTGCATTCCACTGCGGAGGATGGCTTCCCCACTATACCAGCGTTATTAAAGGCGCAGTCCAATCGCCCATAGGTCTTCACTACCTCATTGACCATTTTCTCGACCTGATCAGCCTGTGCTATATCGGTCCTGACGAAAACGGTTTCCCCGCCAAGTTCTCTAATCAGGCTAAGGGTTTCGTGGCTGCCAGCGACATTTATGTCAGCAATTGCGACCTTGGCACCCTCCCGAGCAAAGGCCAAAGCGGTGGCCCGGCCGATGCCCGAGGCACCCCCGGTGACCAGAGCAACCCTGCCTTCGAATCGCTCCATTCTCAGATCTTTCCTGTTCTCATTAATGATCTCGTTTATTTACTCCTTTCAACCCCCTGCAGTCCCCCAGTCCGGACTGCAGGGGGATAGGACCTGACCAAAGCTGCTAGTCCTGTAATCAGCCTGTCGGGACATCCCAACAGGCTGATATGGTTTTTGCAGGCTAGGCTCTGGGGAGACCTAATCCTCTGGTGGCAATAATGTTTCGTTGTATTTCTGCAGTGCCAGCCCCGATTGTAGCCGCCAAGGAGTAGAGGTATTCTCTACGAAAGTCCGCCCCGGGGGCCCATTCGGAGCCTTGGTCTAGCTGACCAAAGGGCCCTAGGATTTCCATTGCGGTGCTAGCGACCCGCTGCTGAAACAGACTTCCCGAGAGTCGTGTTGCCGACACTTCGTAACTTATGTCACGGCCAGTGTCCTGAAGCCACAGAACCCTGTAGGCTAAGAGTCTGACCGCTTGGCCCTCGATGTACAGCTGGCTTAGCTTCTGCCGAATCAAAGGATATTTGAATAGGGGGCTGCCCCCTCGGTTTGTTTCCTTGGCAAATTGGATCAGTCGGTCTAGGTTTCTCCAGGCTGCGGCTATGCGGTGAACCCCCGACCTCTCATAGCCTAGGACGGTGTTTGCCACCTTCCAGCCCTCGTTCTTGCTACCTACGAGATTCTCCTTAGGAACACACACGTTATCGAGGAAGATCTCGCAATAGGTACCTACTATATTGGGCAAGTGGCGTGCAGAAACGCCAGGCGTTTTCATATCCATGAGCAAGAAGCTGATTCCCTTGTGTTTGGGGGCTTGGGGGTCAGTCCTAGCCAGCAAGTAACACCAATCAGCGCGGTTGGCATTGGTACTCCATGTCTTCTGTCCGTTGAGAACCAAGAAATCTCCTTCCTCTGTGGCCCGTGTTGATAGTGAGGCTAGGTCAGAGCCCGCCCCCGGCTCGCTATAACCCTGGCACCAGACGACCTCGCCTTGGGCTATCTTGGGCAGATGCTGTCGCTTCTGTTTCATTGTGCCATACTGGATCAGGGCCGGGGCCAGCATAAGGGTGCCCACCAGGTCAACCCCAGGTAGTTCGTGATAGTACATCTCCTCGCTGAAGATGAATTGCTTTGTCATGGACTCTTGCCCCCCGTATTCTCTTGGCCAAGCTAAGGAATGCCACCCCTTGGCCCCAACCTTCCGCAGCATTTCGCGCGCAAACTGCCACTCTTCCTCGCCCTTTGCCTCTGAGAGCAGACCAGTCCCTTTCCAGCTAGTCGGCAGTTCTTTCTTTATGAATTCACGTACTTCCTGCCGGAACCTTTCATCTTCTTCGCTAAAGCGCAGATCCATGCTACCCTCTCATTCTGATCGTCATTACTCGGACATCAAAGCCGCTGAACTCGGCGGGCTGAGGAAACTCTATTGTTTTATACATGGTAGCCCAAATCCCCAGTGCAGACAAGAAAGCCGGCATTATTCCCGCCATACAAATTTGGGATGTGCTATCAGGACGCCTTTTCCTAAACGCGTCGTCCCTTTCATGGTTGTCCTATCATTCCTCTCGGTCACCGTCATGTTCGCACTCCCGTCAATCCTGTGACGCCATATAGTGCCAGGCTTGCGGCTGTCTGTCCTTGTGCTGCTGCTCAGATAATCGATGCCGGGCACGAGGACTCACTATGGGATAGGCATCCTAGGAAACCGCTTACTGAAGGAATGAGGTGACTTGCCCATATGCCCCCTTTCTCGGCCCAAAGTGTAGCATTTCACCTGGACCAGTTTTCGGGTGGCAGGTCAGTCGCCAAGCTCGGAATAAAGGTGTACCCTTCGGAGGACTTGAAGTCGGTGAGAATAGCCTGCGAAGCCAGCTTCAGATTTCAGGGAGATGGACAATCCGGTGGTGATAACTGCCGAAAAGTTGTGGTTGGCTCAGCTTCCAGAACAGGTGTAGCTGATCTTCCTCTTCACTACGGCAAAGCATCTCCCCATATTTGTGGCCAATAGGCTGCGGATATCCCTGAA
>JBGOWL010000241.1:0-3256 GCA_041478585.1 Dehalococcoidia bacterium
GCCTTATCTGAGGTGGCAATCAGGGCAGAGCCAACTTTCTTAGCTTCTTCTGGTATATCAGTCCTGATGCACTGCTCATCAGTCATGATGACGTCGGCCATACCAGTCCTCACATAGTAGAGCTGCCTGGACAGGGGGCCGATCACCTTTGCCCTATCGGAATACCTGGTCGTCTCCAGGGCAGTGCAGCATATCCCACCCACCTCGACCTTGTCATAGAGGTCATTGTGGCGAAGGTAGTCAATGATATTGGTGGAAGAGGCAGGATTATGCCCGACTACTATTATCGTTGGCTTTGCCATGTCCACTGAGGCGACTCCCAGGCCGACCAATGGAGTCTCAGCCACGGAAGTAGGATATTTAAATCCTGCAATCTGAGCTACATCAGCGGCCTCCATGGCTACGTGGTCGAGCATACCTGCGTGAAGTGCCTTTGACTCGTAGTCTAGGTCACTTCCCTCCTGACCGGTGTGAAGTGCTGAAATGAGGTGAACAAGCTCTCGCTCAACGTACTCGATAGCGGTTCTAAGGTCACCAAGGGTCTCCGGCTTCAACCCCAGCACCAACCTGATGTTGGGCGCCTCGATGGCCACATTGTCTCCCAGGCTGAGCTTGTAGTCTTCGCCATACTTCTCGATCAAATAATCGATGATATGTCTGCCATGGCCTGCGTGGGCGGACATCCCCATGCAGCAGGCCAGAAGGATGATCCTGCCCTGCTGACCTTCCATATCAATCCCGCAGGCTCCCCTCTTCCCACAGGTCAGGTCGCATTTGCCGTAGGTGCAGAAACAGCAAACGTCGCAGAACGGAGCATAGAAAGGCTTGTAGGTCTTCATGAGACGCATGTCCCAGTTCCTCAGGTCAACGATCTCTGGCATCGGGGTAGGCCCTACTGGCTCCCACTGGTCCTCAGCCCTTATGATCCGCTCGATCTCCTGATGCTTCTTGGTCTTCTTGTGTTTCTTCTCTTCCTTTAGTGTCGCCATCTGCTTACCCCTTTCCCATAATTTGCCTGACCAGCTTGAGTGTCTCAGGATGTCTCAAGACGACGAGATTAGCTCCAGCCAGGAGCAGTGACATAGCTGTGGCTCCCTCCCACAGTATCCCCTGTTTCTCATTCTCCTTGGCCTCCTTAGTCTTCCAACACTCGCCCCCCAGATTGGCTATGATAGGCATCTGGGTCATCGCGTCCTTGAAGATGACCCCTGTCTGCTTGATTCTTTCCATTATGGAGAAGCTGTATTCCATGCCATAGCCCAAAGCGGAGCTCAGGGGATCGATGACAATCCTCTCCGGCGGGAATGACTTGGCCAGCTTGATATTCAATTCCTTCATCAGGTTGATATCCAGAGGGCTCTGAGCAATCAGTGTGTGGCCATGTTCTGCGGCTGCCTTGGCCAACTCTTCGTAGTTCTCCTTGACTGCCGGGCCTATTAGAAGATTCTCCCCCTTGCAGACCTCGGCCACCTTGGCCAGGACGGGGATATTCTTCTTCTCATCTCCTGACCCGTAGACAATGAGGGGAACGCTTATTGACTCGGCTACCATTTTGACAATCTTGGCGGCCTCCTCCGGTGACGCATCCTTCTCGGTCGGATCTGTGCTCACCAGCTGAAGGCAAACGGCCTGGGCACCGTACTCGACGCACTTCTTGGCCCATTTGACGGGATCAGAAACAACATCCTTGAACGGCTGAACCACCCATGCCGCCCAGTCCTTGGGCTGCATGTCGTATACTTCCAGAGCCAGCTTCGGAGGGTTGGGGATCGAGCCCTCATCGAAGGAATGGAAGGGGAGGGCATTCTCTCCCCCTATCTTCAAAGCCTTAGCTCCTTTTCCTATGGTTATCTCTCTGACAGTCCCGGTATATGACTCGACTGGTGCCCTGTACTGCATCTACTTTCTCCTTTCCCGTTCTTAGTCTTCCAGCCAGGAATGGGAATACAATGTCTTGGCCATAAGAACCTGGGCAGTCTTTGCATAGTCTCGCTGCTTTGGTGAGAGTGAAGAGAGGTCTAGGTCCTCACCATCCATTACCTTGTGGATGAGGCTTACAATATCCGGCATTTCTCCTCTGTTCAGGCTCATTAGTTCTTGGTCCAGGCCGTCAGCAATCGCGGAGTACTGGCCACACCTCTCCAGCATGACCATGTAAGTGCGATTGAGAATTGCTCTCAAATGGTCAGGGGTTCCATTGGACACGTTTGACAGACCTATTGTAGATTTAATGCCAGGCAAAATTTCTGGCAGTATCTTCATGAACTCCAGAGCTTCTGCGACCTGCTTCTGATCAGCACTGACCGGTAGGAGAATTGGATCAACCCAGATGTCCTCGGTGGATACGCCCAACTCGTTGGCATAGGCCACGGTATCCATGATGCTCTCCGTCCTTGATTCGATGTCAGGAGGACAGCCCTTGTCCGTCAGCACTGAGAGCACGAGGTCGGTATTGTATTTCTTGGCCAGAGGCAACATCTTCTCTTTACTGTCGGTTCTACCTGAGGCGGAGTTGAGCAAAGGTCTCTTCTTGCAGGCTCGGAGCCCTGCCTCCATGGCTACAGGGTTCAGGGTATCTATGGATAGGGGCACATCGGTGACTGCCTGGACTGTGTTCACCAGCCATGGGACGGTTTCTTCAGGATTCTTCCGCGCTGGACCGAGGTTCAAGTCTATGTAATCAACACCAGCCTTGGTCTGGGCTATGGCCAGATCCTGGATTACCTTGGCGTTCCGCTCCTTCATTGCCGTGGAGACATCCTTTGAGATGATGTGTATACTTTCGCCGATGATGATCACAGAGTACCTCCTTGCGATTTCTGGATAGTGTGCCGACAAATGGTTGTGGGTTGAGATGGGCTGAGGTCTAAGAAGCGGTGGGTTTGTGCGATGGGATTGGGTTTGTGGATAGTGGCCTCAAAAGGGGAATCAAAAAGAAAAGGGATATACCCAGAGCGGGGGGCTATTCGAGCACCGCCGAGCTCACTACTACATGAGTCTTTGGCTACTGCTTGAATAGTTGTCCGGGCTCCTCCCCCTTCGGCGCAGAGGATGGCTCTTATCCCCTTCATTCACCATTAATTATAACACTGCCGAATTTTGGCTACAACTCAGACGTATGTGCTGCCCACCGTTGAGGAAATCTGTCAGCAGAACTACCGGCCCCGACTGCTAATCCATAGGGCAGGCGCAGTACAAATAGTCAACCTTCTGATACTCACTCATGTCGTGGTTGTTGTAGTAAAACTTGCCCAGC
>JBGOWL010000266.1:0-2926 GCA_041478585.1 Dehalococcoidia bacterium
GCAAGCAAGAATGGCAAACCAAATGTCTCCCCAAAGGGTTCTTTTCGGGTATTGGATGATGAGCATGTCGCATTCGCACAAATAGCGTCCCCTGGCACTATTGCCAATCTCAAGGAAAATCCTCAAGTCGAAGTAATGGTCTTCGACCCAGCTACCTGGGGAGGATGCAGAATCCGGGGGAAAGCAGAGATACTCGAATCCGGCGATCTATTTGAGTCCTTCAAGTCTCAATTCGCTCCACTCAAGATGAAGGTCCACTCCGCAATCAAGATAGCTGTCGAAGACGTGGCAATCATGCCTCCGATGAAAACAGGTTGAAGAAGGATAGAGCCAATGGATTTTCGATTTTCCGAACAGGAAGAGAAGCTTAGGGCGGAAGTCAAAGAGTTTTGCCAGAAGGAGCCACCAGAGAGCTTCCCGTGCGAGATTGAGGACGAGGGGTATGGCTTCGGCGGATGGTCCCGTGCCTTCACCAGGCGACTGGGGGAAAAGGGTTGGCTATCGATAGCCTGGCCAAAGGAGTATGGGGGCATGGGAGGCTCCACGATGGAGCGTTTTGTGGCCGCCGAGGAACTGGCATACCACAGAGCTCCACAGTATGGTCATTTGTTTGGTGATGCTGTAGCTACGGGTATTCTGCGCTACGGCACTGAAGAGCAGAAGCAGGAATTCCTGCCAAAGATGGCAAAGGCGGAGATACTCTTCTCCACAGGGCTGAGCGAACCTGGGGCAGGCTCTGACCTGCTGAACACCGCCACCCGGGCGATGAAAGACGAGGACTACTACGTAATCAATGGACAGAAGATCTGGCCCACCGGGGCCCATCTGGCAGAGTGGTGCTTGCTTCTGGCCAGGACAGACCCCGATGCTCCGAAATCCAGGGGCCTGAGCACGTTCCTCGTGGATGTGAGGAGCCCTGGGGTAACAGTGAACCCGATTATCGATATGGCTGGCGCCAAGTCTTTCACTGAGATATTTCTCGAGGATGCTCGTGTTCATAAGAAATACCTCCTCGGACAGGAGAACCGTGGACTCCCTCTGGTTTTTGAAGCTCTCGAAGGAGACAGGTTCTGGGGCAGATGCCTGAGGCACGCAGGAAGCAAGAAAGATCTGGAAGAGCTTGTCGAATATGTTAATGAGGCAAAGTACGACGGCCACAGATTGAAAGATAACCAGAAAATCCGGGACACCCTGGCCGAACTGGCTGTGGAGCTTGAAGTGAGCCGCATGCTCAATTACAAGGCTGCCTGGTTGCTGAACAAGGGAGCCAGCATAAGCTGGGAATCTTCAGTGGTCAAAGTCTTCGCTGATGAACTGGGACAGCTGATCGCTAACGTAGGGTTACAGATACTGGGGCCAGAGATACAACTCAAGGAAGAATCCAGATGGGCCAACCTGCGGAAAAGATTCATGTTCCTTTATATATTCAACAGAGGCATCAGCCTCGCTGGCGGTACTTCGGAAATACAGAGGACCACCATAGCCCTTAGAGGTTTGGGGTTGCCCAGAGGTTAGAAGGGGAAAAGGATAGGAGTATGGACTTTTCCTTTACCGAAGAACAAGAAATGCTGCGCAAGATAGCTCGTGATTTCCTTGCCACCGAGTGCCCCAAGGATTTGGTCAGGAAGATGGTCAAGGATGAGAAGGGATACACTCCCGATCTGTGGAACAAGCTTGCGGAACTGGGGTGGACAGGGCTCATTATCCCGGAAAAGTATGGAGGGATAGGAGGCAGCTTCCTTGACGTTGTGGCCCTGGTTGAGGAGATGGGAAGAGCCTGCTTGCCCGGCCCCTTCCACTCATCTCTGATAGGCACTCTGGCACTTCTCAAAATGGGAAGTGAGCACCAACAGGCAGAGTTGCTTCCCAAAATAGCTTCAGGTGAGTTGATCCTAACCACCGCCTTCAGCGAGCCAGGCACTGGTTACGAGTTGGATGATCTTCAGTGCCAGGCCACCGTAGACGGCAATGAATATGTCATCAACGGCACCAAGCTCTTCGTAGAAAACGCCAAAGTAGCTGACCTGATAGTATGTGCAGCCAGAAGCAGCCACGGGACCAGGCAGGAAGGTATCGACTTGTTTCTCGTGGATGCCAGTAGCCCGAATATGAGTTTGACCCCGATCGATACCATGGCCGGAGACAAACAGTGCCAGGTCATCTTCAAAGGAGTGAGAATTCCCGAAAGCAATAGACTGGGAGAGACTCACACGGGCAAGGACCACATCAAGAGACTGCTGGAGATAGCCACGGTGCTCAAGTGTGCCGAGATGCTGGGTGGGGCTCAGCAAGTCCTTGACATGACTGTCACCTATGCCAAGGAAAGGGTTCAGTTTGACCATCCGATTGGCAGCCTCCAGGCAATACAGCATCACTGCGCCAATATGATGGTTGACTTGGAGGGGATGAGGTACATTACCTATCTGGCGGCATGGAAGGTTAACGAAAACCTTCCTTTCAGCAAAGATGCCGCCATGGCCAAGGCATGGGCCAGCGAAGCCTACAAGCGGATTTCCGACCTGGCACATCAGTGTCACGGAGCCATTGGCTTCTGTGAAGACCATGACCTGCCTTTATATTCCAAGCGAACCAAGGCATCTGAATTTGCATTTGGCGATGCTCAGTATCAGCGACGATTCGTGGCGAAAGAGATCGGGCTGTAGAAAAAGAACCTGAATCGCCACGTTTTCAGAAAGGTAAGTTAAAGCAAGCAACAAACTCAGAAAGGAGAACAAAATATGGCTAAGAAGCAAGTCCCGATAATAGAGGGCCTATTCACCTGGCCCGCTGGCAAACCTCAACTCCTAGCGAGCAAGTGCAAGAAGTGCGGCGCGTACTTCTTCCCGACAGTCCCGTTCTGCGGAAATCCCGACTGCGCCAAGGACAAGGCCAACATGGAGGTTGTGCCCCTGAGCAATACCGGCCA
>JBGOWL010000269.1:0-2859 GCA_041478585.1 Dehalococcoidia bacterium
CACCTTCGGCACCATACTAGAGCGCCTGTAGCTCAGTTTGGATAGAGCGTAGCCCTGCGGAGGCTGAGGTCGTGGGTTCGAGCCCCACCAGGCGTGCCAGGCGGGCGGTTAGCTCAGTTGGTTAGAGCGTCTGTTTTACACACAGAAGGTCAGAGGTTCGAGTCCTCTACTGCCCACCACGCTCAATTTGGCCAATTTTGCCCCATTTTTTGACAGCTTCTGATAATAGGACAGGAGCTCAGGTCCCGACCAACACAGAAGGTCAAGAGAACCCCCCGAAATACGAAATTGTCTGGCCCCAAATAGGGCTCAGACCAGAAGGGGGTCAACTTGGCAAATAGTCACTCCAGAAACCAGAACTCCGTCCCGAAAGGCAACATCGACCTGGGAAAAATGATCCACGCCTTTGAGGTCACCAACAGGACGCTCAACAAGAGCCCCAAGACCACAGACTGGCATTCGAACAACCTTCGCCTATTCAAGGACTTTCTGCTGGCGCGCAGCTATTCCCTGGCAATCGGCGACATCGGACTCCAGGAAGCCAGAGAATACATAGAGAATACATACTGTACCTTCAGGAGAGAAAGAAGTACGAAGGTCATCCGTTGACTCCCGCCAGAGACGAGAGGTTGTCACCGCAGACAATACGGGCTCACGTGGAGACGTTGAAAGCTTTTTTCTCCTGGCTCCACCAGGAGGGATACGTAGATGACAATCCACTCGAGCATGTTGCGTTCCCCAAGGTGCCGCAGAAGCTGAAAGAGATCCTCAGCAAGGAGGAGGTAGAGCGGCTGCTATCAGGTTGTGACAGAAGAAATCCAGTGAGATGCCGGAACTCCACCATACTGATGCTCCTGCTTGATACAGGCCTGCGCTGTGCTGAACTGACAAGCTGCAAGCTCGGCGATGTTCACATTGACCGGGGTTATCTCAAGGTGATGGGGAAGGGAGCCAGGGAGAGGATGGTTCCCATCGGTGTCACAGTTCGAAAGGCTCTCGTTGAGTACCTGAGAGCGTCCCGCCCTGGGCCTGCCAGCTCGCAGATAGACAACCTGTTCTTATCAGAGGATGGCAAACCACTCCTGGTAGGCGGCGTTCAGTTGATGCTCAAGCGGTTGGGGAGAAGGTGCGGCGTGCCGAGGCTACACACCCATCTGTGCAGGCATACCTTTGCGACGAACTATCTCATCAATGGCGGAGACCTGTTTACGCTTCAGCACATCCTCGGTCATTCCAGCCTGGAGATGGTTAGACGCTACGTCACTTTGGCCTCTGGATTCGTTGCTATGCAGCACCAACGTTTTTCACCGTTAGACAAGATGTACCAGGGAGCCTCCAGATTCGGTCGTGGAGCTCGCTTTGCCGAGCATCTGCAACAGAACCAACGTTTCGGACCCCAACGCCGCCGTCATCATCGCTGTCTGGCGGAGACTTGCCATTCCGCCGTGGCAGCGTATCAGTCACAGCCTCGGCCCTAACAAAGCCCGTGCCTCATTGATTATGTCAGGTTCGCAAAAGGGAGCTTCTGCGAAACCGAGCCAAGCCCGATGTGGTAGGTCCCAGGAAACACGTCGTAGATAGGTTCAAGGACGGCCTCGGAATCGATCTGTGCTGTATACGGAGATGGGAAATGAATGGGGAAGGTGCTCAAAGCATTCCCCACCCAAACCCCATTCGACTTTGACACAAGGCGGAGGCCTCTTGCCTCCTTTCTGGCCGCTATTCCAGTGAGACAGGTTTGGAAAGTCAAAGGCCACGATTGACCAGTAAGACGTTTTGTTGGCCGTCCAGTGACCGCACGATCAAATCGATATCTCTCCTCGCCAGCCCATCTTGTGCGGTCAGGAGAGAGTACTTCATCATCGAGGATCCATCTGGTAGACAAATACTGCTATACTGGGTATTGCAGCAGGCAAGGCAACTGGCGCTGTACCTGCACTCCTAATTCAGCAAGCCTCAATCATGTCCTTTAGAAGACCAGAGATAATCCGGCCTCCGAGTGAGTCGAGAAGCTATTTTCTACCGCTTACTAGTGGTTGCTCCAATAGCACATGCACCTTCTGCGGTTACCATGGTTCCAAGCTTCAAATAAGGGATTTGGAGGACGTCAAAAGGGAAATAGATGCGCTAGCCCTCTACGTCATTAAGGGAGTCTACGTAACGGGCGTGCCAGATATAGTGTTTGCCGTAGGCCGGGGATGGGATGGAGAGAAGTTATTCCTACAGGACGGCGACGCTCTGGTCTACCCTCTAAGAAAACTGGAGGAGGCCCTTCAATATATCAACCTTAAATTACCCTTTCTTGAAAGAATCGGTGCCTACGCGACTCCCCAGGACATTCTTCGGATAGACGCCAGTGAGTTGAAGGAACTCCAAAAGCTAAAGCTAGGCATCCTCTATATGGGGCTTGAGAGCGGGGACGATGGAATACTCAGGAAGATGGCTAAAGGGGTGAACTCGCAGCAGATAATAGAGGCAGGCAGACGAGCGAAGGATGCAGGGATATTGACCTCGATAACGGTCATCCTTGGCTTAGGTGGTGTCGAGGGAAGCGAAAGACACGCACTTGAGACATCCAGAGTTCTCAGTGAAATGGACCCGGACTATGTGGGTGCGCTGACATTAGTACTAATACCGGGGACACCATTGCACGAGGAGTGGGAGCAAGGCAACTTCTCTCTCATCTCCCCAATCCACTCTCTCAAGGAACTTATGACGATTATCCTGAATTCGAGTTTCACGAATTGTTTTTTCAGCTCTATGCATGCCTCTAACTACTTCGCGGTGCGTGGAGAACTACCTCGGGACAAGGAAAGAATGATAGGAGAATTGGAGCATGTCATCGCAAAAGAAGACACG
>JBGOWL010000057.1:0-7739 GCA_041478585.1 Dehalococcoidia bacterium
GCCAGGTTGTCCTGGGTGTAGCTGAAGACCTTGGCCTTTCTTCGCATGAAATTGTAGTCCTCAAAGTTGTCCTGAGCCTGGCACTGAGCGCAGATGCGGATGGGCCCTGTGGTAGCAGCACCATTGTCGTACTGCGGCGTACCGCAATGCCTGCACTTGATGCCCCACAGACCCAGAAGCTGCTTTCTCTCACGCCAGTTGGCTGACATCCGGATGTGCTGCTTGTCAGGTCGTCTGGCCGCTTCCTGAGGAACCAGTTCACGCCAGCGCAGATAGTCATTGTAGTTGGCCATCACCTGCTTTGACGCCAGATTATTCTTGATACCTCTGCGCCCTCCCAGCTTCTTGATAGCATCAGTGACCTGCAGAACCATAGCATCTGCCCCGTTGCCACTGCCAGCAAGGACTATCTTGTCGCCTGGTTTGGCATCCTCAAGCGCAGCTACCAGCATCATAGGAGCCATGGCACAGCCAGTGACACCCACATTAAGAACCAGGCCATAAGGATCCTGCATTTGAGAAGCTTCGAACCCGGCTTGTGATATCGCTTTCCCGTGTCTTCTGGGATCACCGGGAGGATCAAGAGCCACCTTGGCAATATCTTTCGATGTCAGGCCACATTTCTTGAGCACGCCAGCGATAGCCTGAGGCACGTACTTGGAATAACCCTCGTCCATCACAAAGCGGTCCTCACCAGAACGCACGAATTTGTCTTCTTCGGACCGCCAAGTCCCCGCTAGCTCATCTGATATGGAATAGGCACCCAGAATCTCCGCAATTACATTCTGATTGCCCAGGAGGAGAGCAGCAGCGCCGTCGCCCATCTGCTGCTCTCCCATCCCCGCCGGAGCTCCCAATCGCATATCAGCAGTGGCCACCAGAACGCTATTTGCCGACCCCGCCCTGATCGTGTCAAAAGCCAGGGCCAGAGCGGTAGTCCCCGCTCGCAGGGAAGTAGTGACATCAGCAGTTCGAATATCAGCACGCAGATCCAGGGGTACGGCCATCAAGGCAGAACACTGCTTCTCCTTATAAGGAGAAGTCGTTGTAGCAAAGAAGAGTCCATCCACTTTCTTCGCATCCACACCAGTGAGGCAATCGATTGCCGCTTCCACGGCCATGGACACACTGTCTTCGTCATAATAGGCCACCGCCCTTTCACCGGGCATGGCAAAGCCACCCCAAGCCTTGACACAATCCTCTCGTTTCATCCGGTGCCATGGAACATAAGCACCGTACGATGTTATTCCGACCATCGCACCTCCTGTTCCAAATTATCTTGGGAAATGAAATTCTTGACAGGGCACACCATTGATAGGTTAATGTTTTGTCCCAAACCAAGTCAAGTCAAAGATGTTGGATATCTTTTGGCCACCAAAGGGAGTTTGTCGTAGAATTAGGCAACGCGAAAGATACTTCGAAAGGAGGCAACTGGATGCCAGCTCTTATCTATGAAAAGAAGGGCAGGATTGCCTACATCACCCTAAACCGCCCTGAGGCACGCAATGCCATGAACTTCGAGGTCTGGGACGGGCTAGTAAAGGCCTGGATGGAGGTCAGAGACAACCCCGATGTCTGGGCGGCTATTGTCACTGGTGCTGGAGACAAGGCCTTTTCTGCAGGGCAGGATTTGAAGGAAGTGGTGGAATGGATGAAGAAACCGGCTGATCAGCGCCCCGCCCAACCGGTACCTGAGGTCAACCCCATGCGAGGCCTGCAAACATGGAAGCCCGTCATCGCAGCCCTAAACGGCATTTGCACCGGAGGAGGCTTGGAGTTGGCCATGGCCTGCGATATCAGAATCGCTGCCGACAATGCCAGGCTGGGCCTGGCTGAGGTGAAACAAAGCCTCATACCTGGAAACAGCGGGACTCAAAAGCTGATTCGCTTGGTGCCTTTCGCCAGGGCTCTGGAAATGCTCATGACCGGTGATTTCATTGATGCCCAGGAGGCTTACCGCCTCGGGTTGGTCAACAAAGTAGTCCCCTTTGATCAACTTGTGCCTCAGGCAGAGACGCTGGCAAACCAAATCTGCCAAAATGGACCCCTTGCAGTGAGAGCGGTAAAGGAATTAGCTTACCGGGGGATAGAGATGAGCCTGGCCGAGGGGTTGCGGCTTGAGGTAGAGATCGGCCAACGTCTGGTTTCGAGCGAGGATGCTAAGGAAGGACCAAGAGCCTTCGCTGAGAAGAGAAAGCCGGTTTGGAGGGGGGAATAGACTTCACCGGAACACTGGGGAATACCTATCCATAGCAAAACAGATGGCCATGGCTGAGAGCCCATTTTCACTATTCAGAATCTATCTCCATCTCTGCTTGAATCACGTCCTGCATCAGGCGGAAATCGAAATAGCCTGATATTCTCGGCTTGCCATTGATCAGCAACAGAGGCAAGGTCAGCTCATCAAGCCTTGCCTCTCCGGCTATCGTCGGGTGAGAGTCTTCGACAGAGGAATCACTCAGGTCATGGTACGCCAATTGAACACTCTCTCCATAGAGCTTCTTCAGCAGCTCGGTTATTGATTTCATTCGCCCCGGTGATGAGAGGTCCAAACCACACCGACCTTCACACTTCTCGCTGCGGCTGTTATCAAGGATGGTAACGTGCATCAACTTCTGGCGTTTCAAGGCATCCTCCGATCAAGACTTTCGCTCTTACCGCTAGCCGGTGAGCACTCTGCCCCAGAGGTCACAACGCCCACCCCAGCGGGCAAGGTTATTGCCATTAAGGGAAATCTGAGCAATCTCGCATAGACTAGGGCAGACTTTGCACTCGAAAGACGAAACACGATACGCAGCTTCACTTATTCCGAAGCCATTGAACTTCGTTTCACCACCCCTTCCCACCCTGTTTTCCATAGCTAGAAGTGCAGCCCCTATAGCGCCCATTACCTCGTGTTGTGGAGGCACTATGACGCTCTCGGTGCCAAGTACTTCTCTGAATGCCCTGGCCATGCCCTGATTGAAAGCCACCCCTCCCAAAAAGACTATGGGGCTGACTATCTCCTTCCCAGAACCTACATTATGGAGGTAGTTACGCACCAGAGCTTGGCAAAGGCCATAGAGAATGTCATCCATGGCACGCCCCATCTGCTGTTTATGGATCATGTCAGATTCTGCGAAAACAGTACACTGGCCAGAGATGTGTACAGGGTTCTTGCTCTGGGCTGCCCAATTGCCGAAATCGTCGATCTCTATGTTGAGCCGTGATGCCTGATGATCGAGAAAGCTGCCAGTGCCGGCAGCACACACCGTATTCATGCCGAAATCGGCTATCAAGCCCCGCCTTAGGATAATTATCTTGCTGTCCTGACCTCCAATCTCAATGATTGTCTGCGCTCCAGGCACATATCGCAGAGCAGCCACCGCCTGGCTTGAAATCTCATTCTTGATCACATCAGCACCAATCATGACTCCAGCCAGGTACCGTGCACTCCCGGTAATACCGACGCCTTGAATAACACCATCGTGAGGCAGTCTTTCCCTGATTTGCCTGAGCCCTTGTTGTATTGCAGGGATTGGCTTGCCAGAGGTGCGCAAGTATACGGAGCTCACCAGTTCGCCGCTCTTGTCGGTCAAGGCGAATTTCGCAGTTACCGAACCAATATCAACACCTAGATAGAGGTCCATCTTACCTCGCTCAATCTGCGAAAAGAGGGAATAGTCATTGAAGTATGTCTGCAATGTGGATGGCAGATACCAACTGGTGCGGCGGATTATGGGAATCGATCATGCGTCGGACGACTGAATCTTGGGCCGCCAGCCGCTCCGATTCTTGACTACTCGAGAAGACGTTTGGGGAGTCTTTCAGCGTAAAACGAAACTTTACGACAGCCTCCTGGCTACTACTCCTTTTTCACGCCTCTCACCCCAATTGAATACCCTTCGATTCTATAGGATCCAGCTTCCAGATCTTCTCCTGACTCGCATCGACGTAATACTCGATGTTCTTACCACAGTCTACACACTTGGCACTCACCCTCCCGGCATAACCAGATGCGGCTGTACCCAGAAGCAATCCCCCCTGGGTAGCATAGCAGTCAGGGCAGGTGCCAACAATATGGATGTTTCCCGTTCCACACGAAAGCCAACGCATGATCATTCAGAACCTCCTTACGATTTGACCCATTCCCGCCATTTTCATTCTATGATAATCCGATATATACCCCATGACAAGCCCCCGATTTGAGATTGAAAGGATAGATCCGTAAATACAAATCAGCATATCCCTGCTGCTGTAACCAATGGCCCTCAATGTCATGATAACTTCAAACCTTCCAGTTTTTGGCCCTGCAGGGTATAATACTGTCCATGAAAGTTGTCCTTGTTAAAGACGTAGCTGGACTCGGCAAAGCAGGAGATATAAAAGAGGTAGCTGATGGGTACGCAAGGAATTTTCTCCTCCGCAGGAACCTAGCCCTGCCAGCCATTCGGTCAGCCCTGAAGACAATCGAAACACAGCTTCGAAAGGAAGCAAAAGAGCAGGAACGCCTTGGTGAGGAACTCGCCAAGTTGGCTGAGCAGATTGAAGGCCTTTCCATTACCTTCAAGGCAAAGGTAATGGAAGAAGACCGTCTCTACGGATCCATCAGAGATCACCACATCGCTGACGAACTCAAGCGATTGACTGGGATTGATATCGAACGGACAAGCGTAGAGCTGGAACAACCCATCCGTCAACTGGGAAGCTACGAGCTGACAGTCAGATTGAGCAGGGATCTGGCCCCCAAGATAAAGGTTGATGTAGCTAGGGAGGAATAGTGGCAGAAAATGAAAAACTGCCACCTTACAATGTCGAGGCCGAAGAGGCGGTAATAGGCTCCCTGCTTGTTGATCCTGATGCAATCGTTAAGACTGCGATTTTCCTCAAGCCCGAGGCCTTCTACAGAGAGAAGAACCGTTGGCTTTACGAAGCTTGCTTGGCGCTTTATGAGCGAAACGAGGCGATAAACCAAATCACGGTAGCTCAGGAGCTGGCAAGGCAAGGCAAGCTCGAAGAGATCGGTGGCGTAGCTTACCTGAGCCACCTGGTTTCAGTGCTTCCCACATCCGTTCACGTTGAATACTATGCCCAGATCGTTCACCGCTTGTCAATAATGCGAAGACTGATTGTTGCGGCCGGACGAATTGCGGCCATAGGCTACGACGCGGAGCCTGATCTGGACGAAGCGCTGAATCGGGCTGAGGATATTCTGTTCAAGGTGCGTCGTGGCGAAAGCCCACGTGACTTTGTTCACATTCGTCATATCCTGGAACAATACTGGGAAGAGAGTGGCCTCGCCACTATACCCTCTGAGACCACTGGTCAGTTGTCCCATGTGAATACTGGCTTTCCGGCTCTTGATGAACTCCTGGGGGGGCTCCAGCGCTCTGACATGATAGTTTTGGCTGCCAGGCCGAGTCTGGGAAAATCAAGCCTGGCACTGAGCATTGCCAGGAATGCAGCGCTGGAACAGGGAGCTCAGGTAGCTCTGTTCAGTCTGGAGATGTCCAAGGAGCAATTAGTACAGCGCCTCCTCTCCAGCGAGGCCGCGGTGGATTCCAAGCGAGTTAGACTGAGGCAATACACACCGGCGCAGGAGAGAAGGGTCATGGATGCCACGGGCAGGCTATCTGGTGCCTCCATATATATAGACGACTCGCCCGCCATCCGAGTAGTGGAAATGCGGAGCAAAGCCCGTCGGCTGCACTATGAGCGAGGCATTGACCTCATCATTGTGGATTATCTGCAGCTAATCCGAGGAGATAGCAGGGCAGAAAACAAGGTCCAGGAGGTCACTGAAATCTCTCGATCCCTTAAGGCATTGGCACGCGAGCTAAACGCCCCTCTGATCGCTGTATCCCAGTTGAGCCGAGCAGTGGAACTACGCACCCCTCACATCCCTCAGCTCTCCGATCTCAGAGAAAGCGGCAGCATAGAGCAGGACGCTGATGTAGTCATGTTCATATATCGGGATGAAGTCTACTACACCAAAGAGGACTGGGAGAAGCGTAACCCTGAGAAGCCGTACCCTGAAGGGATTGCCAACATCATAGTAGCCAAGCATCGCAATGGACCGATAGGGCAGAGGGATTTGAGGTTTCGTCAAGACATCACCAAGTTTGAGAGTTGCCTAGTGGAGGATCAGATTGAGCAACCAGCCCTTCCCAGGTTTTCCCGCTAAGTCGAGTTTCACTCCGCTTCCTGATCTTTTCTTCAGCAGGTTGCTTCCGGAAATACACAGCCTGGCTGAACTTAGGTTGGTTCTCCACATCTTCTGGCGGCTGTACCCGAAAAAAGAAGCTCCGAAGTTCATTACCTATGATGAACTTGCCAGCGATAGAACTCTGATGGAGGGATTGGATGGAACCGCTGACGCCTCTGAAGTGCTACGAGGTGCCCTAGCCTCGGCCGTAGGCCGCAGTGTACTCCTGCATGTAGTACTGGAGGGCCAGGATGTCTATTTCATTAACGACGAACGGAGCAGGGCGGCTGTCTCCAAAATAAGAAGTGGTGAGCTTCCAGCGCACACGTTGCCCCAGTCACAATCGTGTATTGGGCAAGAGGCTCCAAACATCTTCACTCTGTATGAGCAGAACATAGGTTTGCTCAACGCCATGATCGCTGAAGAGTTGAAGGAGGCCGAGAGACTCTATCCCGCCGTCTGGATTGAGGAGGCTTTCAGGGAGGCCGCTACCCTAAACAAACGCAGATGGGGGTACATCGCCCGCATTCTAGAGCGCTGGTCCATAGAAGGTAAGGGAAGTGGAAAGTCTGGGAGAGATTTTAAGAAGAAGCGAGGTCCTGAACGCTACCTCGGCGGAAAGTACGGCCACCTGGTCAGACATTGAGTCGCAGGATGAAACTCAGCCCTGTCCAAGATGCAAAGGAGCAGGGTTTCTGCATCCGCGGCTACCGTCAGGTCAACCGGATTATGGCCAGCTTGTGCCATGCCGGTGTTCCCAGAAGAAGCTAGAAGACAACCGCCTTGGGAGGCTGCAGTCCTACAGCAACCTGGGAGCCTTGACCCGTCTCACTTTCGACACTCTGATACTGCATGGCAAGAGCGAGGATCCTTCCAATCAGGAGAAATTCATCTGTGCTTATCGGGCCGCCGTATCCTTCGCCTCTAATCCCCAGGGCTGGCTAGTATTTATGGGGCCGAGTGGCTGTGGTAAGACCCATTTGGCCGCTGCTGTTGCCAATCATCGTCTTCAGAATGGCTTCCCAGCCCTGTTTATTGGCGTCCCTGACCTCCTTGACCATTTGCGTTCCACCTTCGACCCCACCAGTGATACTTCCTATGACGAACTCTTCAGAGAAGTGGAGAGCGCCCCTCTTCTCGTGTTGGATGACTTCGGTACTCAAACCAGCACACCTTGGGCGGAGGAGAAGCTGTTCCAGATCATCAACCACCGCTTCACTGGCAGGCTGCCCACAGTGATAAACGTGGCTGCAGGCGTCTCTGTGGACGAACTGGCAGAGAAATGGCGAACCCGCCTGAATGACCTCAGTCTTTCCCAAATGTACCAGCTAGAGACGAGAAAGACGTCTATCCATGACTATTCAGGTATCTTGAGCCTGGAATTGCTCAAGAATATGACTTTCGACAACTTCGACTGCAAAAGGGTGAATCTTCCCCTGGAGCAACGCAGGAATCTGGAGCACGCTTTTCAACTTGCCAGCAAATTCGCTGAGTCTCCTGAAGGCTGGCTGATATTCCAGGGAGAGAACGGCTGCGGCAAGACCCACCTGGCGGC
>JBGOWL010000219.1:0-3666 GCA_041478585.1 Dehalococcoidia bacterium
CCCGGCATTGAATTCATCCATTAGATCGCAATACATGGCTGGATAGACGAACTCCCACTCGTGTAGAGCCACTCGAGACAGCTTCAGCATAAACTACTCCCTCCGTCTGGAATTATCTAATAGCCACCGTATACTCTGCAACACCAAGTCTTGAGGTATCATTTCGTGCGACTCTGTTCAGTCTTGCTTGCTGTGAGGGCATGAGCATAATCCAGATAGACTACGGCACACTTCAAGCTTATGACGCACACAAGGCTTAGCCATGAAAGAGTCAGAGCTAAATAGAGATCGGCATCACCAGCACCGAATGCCCGCTAATACCACGATGGAACAAAGGCTGCACTGGCATTTGGAACATGCGAAAAACTGCGGGTGTCGCCCCATTCCTGTCAAGGTTACGGAGGAAATGAACATGGAGCAGAACAATCCCCGCGTGGTTTCGAAAGCAATGCGAGGGTCCTGCGTATTGAGGGTTACTCTGTCAACGCAGATAGTAAGGTGTGGAGCACCGCTCTGACTGAGGCATAGTAGCTGCAGTGTAAGTCGCTACCCCGTGAGCCAGAAGTGACGCTTCGCCTGCAGAAGGAGTTTGAACACTCGGCCATCATCAGCAACCTCCACCCTAGTCTGACCAAGGAGATCATCGATCCAAGGCTGGGGCAGGCCCTTCATTCCATGGAGAGCCCCGACGGCAGCGCCGACAATAGCACCTATTGTGTCGCTGTCCCTGGTGTCATTGATTGCTCGAATGATGGCTTCTTCCGGATTTGCAGCATGATTGGCCAGAATGTACAGAACGGAGGGTAACGTCTCAAAGAGGCTGGGCCCAGAGCCCCACTCATCGCATGCTTCAACTACACTGAGCTTCTTTCTCAGGGCGCTGCCAATGCGTTTCTTGGTGTATTTCCAGAGCGGAGTGCGATGTTGAGCATAGCATGCCTTTCCCTCCAGCTCCTCCAGTGTGCCGCAGAACGTATCAATCCACCATCGGGGTTCGGGCGTCGCTGCCATGCCCAGCAAATGCCACAGCATCTTGACGAAGGCCACACAGCTCGCATTACTGGCGAAGCTGTTGTGAGTTATCATTCCCGCAATTGCCGCATCTACATAGGGCGATGGTGATTGTTGGCGAAGGTGAGGCACAATCACTGGTGCCACTCTCATCAGAGCACCATTGTCGAGCGAGTCCAGCCCTGCACTGTACCAGCGTACATTTCTGCCTTTGCAGTTCCTGATGAAAGCTCTGGTGGTATTGCCCATACCACGAATGCGGTGCTCGCAGAAACGCCGTGCCAGGTTCTCAGGTATAAGCCCCCTGTCAACTATAAGCTGCTCCAGCGTCCAGAAGGATAGCTGTGTGTCCCCAGTCGGTACTCCCACCGAGCGATACTCTGAAGTGCGTATAGGCAGATAGCTCCTGATTTCGCCGTGGCGCCTTCGCCTTTCTGCCGGAAGCATGCCCTCTGATGCGGCACCCAGTGAATCACCGATTGCCAGGCCGAGCAACATGCCCTCCACCTTCTGAAACCCGATGGACTCCGGCAAAGCGGCCGGAATCTCGCCAAGCGTATCACCGTCCTGCAGGCGGATCCTGCCCCTTGCGAGCAGTTTCTTGAGCAAATTGCTGTTATCTATCATGGCTCCACTCTATTCTGGAATTCGAACTGGATTGGCTTCACGGCAAAAACACACCTGTCTTCCAAGACGTAGTTCAGGTTGTCTGCTCCAACATGCCGTGTTCTTCCAGGGCTTTGCCAAGTTTGTCTATTGCTGCCCTCAGGTCAACAACATGGTGTCCCATATAATCCCGGAGGCTGACTATAACCTCCTCTTTGGAATTCTTGGCAAAGCTGTTCACTAGTATTTCCGTCATATTCCTGCCCGGAATGGACATCCCTTCCTGGCTTGTGCCTCTTGATTCTAGATTATAGAATCTCACCATGTCATTTGTCATCCCGCGGTGATTTGTCACGCCAACAGGGGTCTGCTATATTAGATCATTATTGCCAAAACGCCTTGACTTCCAAACAGTGCTGCCAGAAAGCTATGGAGAAAACCGTTCGATCAGAAAGAAAGGCGACTGAGCCTTCAAGGATTGTCATCACTAGAGATAGATGCAAGGGTTGCAGCTACTGTGTTTATTTTTGCGCCAAAGGCGCCCTTGAGATGAGTGAAGAAACCAACCAGAAAGGTTATCTGCTTCCCAGAGTAGCAGACGAGAGCAAGTGCTCGGGTTGCAGGCTGTGCGAGGCAATCTGTCCCGATTTCGCTCTTCGGGTGATCTCAGCAAACGCAGACGAAGAAGAGTAGTACAAGGCTACCTATGAGTGAAAACGGCATAATCCAGGGGGAATTCTTCATGAACGGCGATGAGGCTTGTGCTGAAGGAGCCATCAGCGCAGGATGTCGCTTCTTCGCCGGCTATCCCATAACGCCGGCCACAGAGGTGGCTGAAAGGATGAGCAGTCGACTCCCCGAGGTGGGGGGCACATATATTCAGATGGAAGATGAAATCGCCTCCATGAATGCCATACTTGGGGCATCCTGGGCAGGAGTGAAGGCGATGACAGCTACTTCAGGTCCTGGATTCAGTCTGATGATGGAGAATCTGGGCCTGGGGGTAATGCTGGAAACACCCTGCGTGTTGGTCAACATTCAGCGAGCTGGTCCCTCAACGGGACTGCCCACTTCTGTCGGGCAAGGGGATATGATGCAAGCCCGATGGGGTTCGCATGGCCCATATGAGATCATCGCTATCGTTCCCAACTCACCGCAGGAGATGTTTGACTTGACCATCACAGCATTCAACCTCTCGGAGAAGTACCGTGTCCCCGTGCTCATAATGTCTGATGAAGTCGTGGGGCACATGAGCGAGAAGGTAGTGTTGCGAGAAACAGCACCAGAAGAGCTGATCGAGCGACCCCGACCCACACTGCCGCCAGAGAAGTATCTGCCCTTCCAGGCCGATGGGGGTCTGGTACCACCGATGGCTCTGGCCGGAGAGGGATACCGTTTCCACGTCACTGGCCTGACTCACGACGAAAGGGGATACCCGGCGATGAATGCTGCAGCACAGGATCGTCTGGTACGCCGTCTGGTGGATAAGATCAGACTCAACAAGAAAGACATCATACGATATGAAGAGGCCTGGGTTGATGATGCTGAGGTCGTGGTATGTGCCTACGGGATTACATCCCGCGTCGCCCGTCATGCAGTGCAGATGGCAAGAAGTGAAGGTATTCGCGCAGGCATGCTGCGGCTGATAACAGTATGGCCATTCCCCGAAGAACACATCAGAGAGCTAGCGCAAAAGGTGAAAGCTTTCGTGGTGCCTGAAATAAACTACGGCCAGATCGTCCTTGAAGTAGAGAGATGTGCCTGCGGCGAAGCCAATACTGTACTCCTGCCTCACATGGGCGGTGGGGTTCACCATCCTCAGGACATTCTCAAGGCGATAAAGGAAGCGATCCAATGACCGACATGGCAATGGCAGACAGTCAATCCATCGACAGCCATCTCCGGGTGGACCGTTTGCCCCATATCTGGTGTGCCGGGTGTGGCATTGGGGTGACAGTGGGGTGTTTCCTGAGAGCCATTGATCGTGCCGAACTGGACGCAGACAAGGTAGTGGTAGTCTCAGGAATAGGTTGCACTGGCAGGGCGGCA
>JBGOWL010000015.1:0-13210 GCA_041478585.1 Dehalococcoidia bacterium
CAGCGGAGCCAGGCCGATTGATTTCACGGCTGATCTGCACGAGGTGGCGGGCAAAGCGATTGCCAAGCGCGGGCGAATCCCCGGTATCACCCCGAACCCCCGCCTGAAGCGTGTGATGTGAGGAGGGGCAGAGTTATGTGGAGATGCTGGAGGAAGTTGAAAAGGGGTATCGAAGGGCTGAAGAAAGGATAGAGTGCCTCTGGAAGCAATAGATCTGGCCAAGAAGATTGCGGAGACAGCCGCAGATAAGCAGGCGTCCGATGTGGTGTTGTTGGATATCAGCCAGGTATGCTCCTTTGCCGACTATTTCGTTATCTGCAGCGGCAATACCGAGCGGCACATCGAGGCCATCCAGGAAGCTATTCATGAGATGCTGAAAAAAGAGGCCATCGCACGGTATCGCCATGAGGGAACCGCCAGCTCAGGATGGGTACTGCTCGACATGGGAAATATCATCGTCCATATCTTCGCCCCCTTCGAGAGGGAGTACTACCAGCTTGAGAGCCTGTGGAGCCAGGCCCCTGTTATCGTCAAGATGATCTGATAGGTTTGCACCATGAAACAAAACATGCGGGAAGCCATGCTCTATGAAAAGCTTCCTGACTCGCGGGTGCGCTGCCACGTCTGTCAATGGGAGTGCGCTATTGCCCCGGATAAGCTCGGGGTGTGTAAGGTGCGCCAGAACAGGGAAGGAAAGCTCTATACCCTGAACTATGCTGCGGTGTCCTCTGCAGCCGTTGATCCCATAGAGAAGAAGCCCCTCTTCCACTTCTTCCCTGGCAGCCAGGTCTTCTCCCTGGGCGGCTGGGGGTGCAACTTCCACTGCCAGGATTGCCAGAACTGGCAGATCGCCTGCGTCGACGGACTTCCGTCTGGATCACAGACCATCCTCCCCGAGGCTGCCATTGAGGCGACCAGGAGTCATCACTGCGCTGGCATCGCCTGGACCTACAACGAGCCGGCGATGTGGTTTGAATACACCCTGGATTCAGCCAGGCTGGCCAGGCAGAATAAGCTCTACACCGTTTATGTAACCAATGGCTTCCTTACCGCAGAGGCGCTGGACATAATTGGTCCCTTCCTCGATGCCTGGCGGGTGGATATCAAGGGGTTTTCAGACGATCTCTACCGCAGACTGGCGAAGGTGTCGAAGTGGCGTGGTATCCTGGATGTTGCCAAACGTGCCAAAGAGAAGTGGGGCATGCACGTGGAAGTGGTGACCAATATCATCCCCACCATGAATGACGACGAGGAACAGCTTAAGGGGATAGCCGACTGGATCAGGAATGAACTGGGCGAACTGACGCCCTGGCACGTCACCCGCTTCCATCCCCATCACTTGATGAGCCACCTGCCGCCTACTCCGACATCCACTCTGGAGCGTGCCCTGGATATCGGCCACAAGGCCGGCCTGCGCTTTGTCTACGCCGGCAATATCCCCGGCCACCCCGGCGAGAACACTGTCTGCTATTCCTGCGGCAATCTGATCATACGGAGGCAGGGCTACCAGGCCGAGCTGCTTGGCCTCAAGGACTCCCACTGCAAATTCTGTGGTGCCGATCTCAATATCAGAACAGGTATCATCGAAAGGTGTGACTAAGGATTCTCAATGCAGATTCTGCAGCGCCGATCTCAATATGGTAACAATCATCATTAAAAGGTCTGATTAGCGATGGATACGGCAGGCAGCGACCAAGGTAAACAAGAGAGACAATTACACTCTCTGGCTCGGCTGGCCAGGGAAACGGTGGAGAATTATGTCAAGCAGGAGCATGTGGCAAAACCCAAAGAGCTCACACCTGAAATGAAGCAGCGGGCAGGCGTATTCGTTTCCATAAAAAAATTCGGAGCCCTCCGCGGCTGCATCGGCACCTTCGAGCCCACCCAGGAGAATGTGGCCGAAGAAATCATTAACAACGCCATAAGCTCAGCCACAAGAGATCCCCGTTTCGCCCCGGTGACCGAGGCCGAACTGCCCCATCTCAGCTACAGCGTCGATGTCCTCACCAAGCCAGAGCCGGTGGAGAACACGGATCAGCTTGATCCCAAGAAATACGGCGTGATTGTGGAATGCGGGAGACGAAGGGGATTGCTCCTCCCTGACCTCGAAGGAGTCAATAGTGCGGCACAGCAAATTGAGATATGCTGTCAGAAAGCGGGAATCCATTCCCGCGAGCCGGTCAAGCTCTACCGCTTCGAGGTCAGAAGATACTCAGTTCTCTGACTCAATCTGCTGGCTGCGTTTCCTCCACGTCCACAGGAAGTTGACGCCGAAATTCCACAACATGCCCACCACAATGGCAATCGCGTAGGCCAGCAGCCTTCCGACATCCGAGACCCGTGTCAGCGGGTAGTATGTCGCCAACCTGTAGGCCAAGGGCAGCAAGCTCACCAGACCAAACTTGCCAGCACGTATCAGAGTGGCTGGCAGCGTCTTCTCGCGCCTGTCGCGGAAGGTCCATACATCGTTGAACGTGAAGTTCCAGATAGTGGCGGCGGCATAGGCAGGGAGTATGGCTATGAGATCACGCATGTGAGCTATACTGTTCAGAGCCCAGAATATGGGCATATCCACAAGGACCCCGCTCAGGCCCACAAAGCCGAACCTGACGAACCGGCCCAAGCCAGTTGGTCCGGTCACTGCGGCAAAGAGACGCGACGGAAGTCCCCGTTGCTTTCTGTTAAGTTCATGATTCCCCGTGTTCACAATGGCTTAATGGTAGTCACGCAGATTGGCAGTGTCAACAAGAGGCAATAAGCCGCCACCAATCACAGGCAGAGAGCAATGATCCTTCGCCTCTGTTGTTAAAGCTGTAAACGAGATGATATAATTCTCCACATCCGACTTCGGCGAGGCCGAGCCTGTTTCACTGACTCTTAGAAATGTCGCATGTGTTCATTGCTGTCATAGGTGGTAGTAGCTGTTCTGCTGAAGAGGCAAGACTGGCCGAAGAGGTGGGACGGAGACTTGCCAAGCAGAGAGTAGCCCTGATATGCGGCGGATTGGGTGGCGTGATGGAAGCGGCGTGCAGGGGCGCCAAGTCGGCAGACGGGTTGACCATAGGCATCCTGCCCGGGGATGATCGCTCCGCAGCTAACCCCTATGTCGATATACCGATAGTCACCGGCATGGGGTATGCACGCAACGTCATAGTGGCAAAGTCAGCCCAGGCAGTAATCGCTGTAGATGGCAGCTACGGCACCCTCTCGGAGATTGCTCACGCTCTCCAGAGCGGCATCCCTGTGATAGGACTGGGGACCTGGTCCCTGTCTCTGCACGGAGAACAAGACAACTCCGTGATTCCAGCTCAAAGTGCCGAGGAAGCAGTGAAGAAGGCCATTGAAGCCGCTGAGGCCAAAGGGAAGGACAAAAAGAATAGATGAAAACCAAGTCAGAAGCTATTGAAAGTATCAGAGCACGGGAGATACTTGACTCCAGAGGTAACCCCACCGTGGAGGTTGAAGTAGCTTTGCGCGGTGGAATCATGGGGCGAGCCTCTGTTCCATCGGGAGCAAGTACCGGAAGCTACGAGGCAGTCGAGTTGCGTGACGGCGACAAGAAGCGATTCCACGGCCTCGGTGTGCTGCGAGCGGTGAGAAACGTCAACCACGATATCAGCGCAGCCGTCACAGGCATGTCCGCTCTAGAACAAGCGGCCATTGACCAGAAAATGATTGACTTGGACGGCACTCCCAACAAGTCCAAGTTGGGTGCCAACGCCATATTGGGTGTATCACTAGCCGTTGCCCATGCCGCTGCCAACTTCCTGGCGGCGCCCCTATATCGCCATCTCGGCGGCTCAGGAGCCCACACACTGCCTGTTCCGATGATGAATATCCTCAATGGCGGCAAGCACGCCCAGGACTCAACCGATCTCCAGGAATTCATGGTGGTACCCAGCGGGGCAAAGACCTTTGCCCAGGCCCTCCGAATGGGAAGCGAGGTGTACCATGCTCTGCGCTCGGTTCTAAAGGAAAAGGGATTGAACACCAATGTGGGAGATGAAGGTGGATTCGCGCCCTCGCTGAAATCAAACCGGGAGGCAGTGGACCTGATCCTCAAAGCCATTGAAAAGGCAGGCTATAGACCCGGCACAGATTGTCTCATCGCTCTGGATCCCGCAGCAAGCACATTCTACGATCAGGGCAAGTATGTACTGGCCAAAGAAGGGATCACTCTCAGCAGTCAGGAGATGGTGAACTACTATGCTGAATGGGCAGCAAGCTATCCGATCATCAGCATTGAGGATGGCATGGCGGAGGATGACTGGGAGGGATGGCAACTGCTCACGGAGAAGCTGGGGAAAACCGTGCAGCTTGTGGGCGATGATCTCTATGCTACCAACGCTCAACGACTGGATCAGGGCATCGCCAAGAGGTCCTCCAACTCAATCCTCATCAAACCCAACCAGGCAGGCACGTTGACTGAAGCGATCAGAGTGATTGAGAAGGCACGGAAAGCAGGCTGGACGTCCGTGGTCAGCCATCGCTCCGGAGAGACCGAAGACACCACCATAGCTGATCTTGCTGTAGCCATGAACACGGGCCAGATCAAGACCGGAGCACCCTGCCGCTCGGAGCGGAACTGCAAATACAACCGCCTGCTCAGAATAGAAGAGGAACTGGGCACTAGCGGCCACTACGCCGGGGAGGAAGCATACCGCAGTCTGAGGAAGCAATGAACGAGGTAGTACAGGGAATATACCAACTGAAGTTGCCAGTGCCCCTGCTCGGGGATCAACTGGCAGTAAATGCCTACCTCATTCAGGGGGGAAAGGGTTGGCTCCTGGTTGACAGCGGCTGGAACACCAATCAAGCCTTTGCCTCCCTGGGGAGTCAGTTGAGAGAGGTCGGGATTGGTTTTGAAGATATCAGCCAGATAGTGATCACCCATTTTCACCCTGACCACTACGGCCTGGCCGGGCGGGTGGTCGAACTCTCCGGGGCAAAGGTGGCCTTGCACCAGGTGGAAAAGGCTTTTATCGATTCCAGATACGTAAACATGGACAGTCTTCTCAATCAAACAGCCGATCTGCTGCGTGTCCACGGGGTGCCGGAGCCTGAGCTGCCCCGTCTTCAAAGAGCCTCCGTGGGAGTGAGGCAATTTGTTTTGCCCATCTCACCTGAGATCACTCTGCATGGTGGAGAAGTAATCCATCATGGACGCTTCGATTTCGAAGTGGTCTGGACACCAGGGCATTCCCCAGGACACGTCTGTCTATACGAGCGAGCGAAGAAGATACTGCTTTCGGGAGACCATATATTGCCCAATACATTCCCCAACGTTGGCTTGCATCCTCAGTCAGGTGAGGATCCCCTGGGGAACTATCTCCGTTCCCTGGCTGTTGTTGACGGTCTGGATGTTGACCTTGTCCTCCCGGCACATGAGCATGTCTTCACCGCTCTGAAGCAGCGAATCAAGGAACTCTATCAACACCATGCAGAAAGAAAGGCAGCCATCATCAGTACCCTGAGAGAGGGCCCCAGGACGGCCTACCAAGTTTCACTGCAAATCCCATGGATTCTCAACGGTGTCAGCATGTCCTTCGAGGACCTGCCTTCTCTCGATAAACGGCTGGCGGTAATGTCAGCACTGGCCCATCTGGAACCACTATGTGCTGAAGGAAAAGCAGAGACAGTACGTGAAAATGGCACTATCGTCTACAGTGCCAGAGCGATCCAATGAAACTCATTGGCATTACCACCACCGTCCCTATAGAGTTGCTGTCGGCAGCTGGCTACAGGGCCGTTGACCTGAACAATGTCTTCATCAATGACCCCAGCCCGGATCGGCTGGTGGGTATTGCCGAACGCTCCGGCTTCCCCCAGAACTGCTGCACCTGGATTAAGGGTATCTATGGGGTCTGTATAGATCGCGGTATCGAAACTGTGCTTTGCGTGACCACAGGGGATTGTTCTAACACCATTATGCTTATGGAGGTTCTCAAGCTAAGGGGGTTCAGGGTCATCCCCTTTGCCTACCCTGACCAACCCGACACCAGGCGCATGCAGGAGTGTCTGGAGACCCTGGCCGAGAATCTAGGCACAAACCTGGAAGATGCCGAAAAGGTGAGAAGGGATCTTGCACCGTGTCGGCAGCTCACCAGTGAACTGGACGAGCTTACCTGGAAAGAGAATCTGGTCAGCGGGTGGGAGAACCACCTGTGGCTGATCTCCAGCTCGGACTTCAACGGAGACCATCGCCAATACCGACTACAGTTGGAGCAGTTCCTGCCACAGTGTCGCCAGCGCCAGCCCTATGGCGACGGCCTTCGTCTTGCCTACATTGGTGTGCCTCCTGTGTTTGCCCAGGACCTCTATCGCTTCCTGGAACAGCAAGGGGCAACGGTAGTGTTCAACGAGGTGCAGCGTCAGTTCGCTATGCCCAAACCAGGAGGCTCTCTGGCCGAGCAATACAGCAACTACACATATCCCTATTCCATATTCAACAGGCTGGATGATATTACGACGGAGATACAACGAAGGCGGGTAGACGGAGTGGTCCATTACGTTCAAGCTTTCTGTCACCGAGCAATTGGTGATATCATATTCCGCAGGATGATCAACATACCGGTACTAACCTTGGAGGGAAACTCTGCTTACATGCTGACTCCACATCTGCGGACCAAGGTGGAGGCATTCATCGATATGCTGAGTCGCAGTCGGCAACTATTAGAACAAGGTAGGTGATTTTATGAGAGGTGGCGTGTATGGGTTCTGTACTTAAATGGCGCCGGAAGAAGATGGCAAAGCACAAGCATAAGAAGATGCTGAAGAAGACCCGTTGGGAAAGACGGCATAAGTAGATCTTCTATCAAATAGAATAAGGCAGACCCTGAGGTCTCTGACAAGTGACTCAAAGCACCAGTACCGCTGGTGTATTCAGTAGAACAGAAGGGAGGAAAGCGAATGACAACCAAGATTGGTATCAACGGTTTTGGTCGCATCGGCAGGCTTGCTTTCAAGGCAATAAAACAGCGCTATCCGAACAAATTGGAGGTGGCGATCGTCAATGACCTCACTGACGCCAAGAGCAATGCCCACCTCCTCAAGTACGACAGCAACTATGGAATCTATCCGGGCACTGTAGAGGCCACCGGGGATTCCATCGTTGTTGACGGCAAGGCCACCAAGGTCCTGGCCGAACGGGACCCTGCAAAAATCAAATGGAGTGACTACGGAGTAGCGATCGTCATCGAATCCACCGGCCTATTTACCGAAGCCGCCAAGGCCTCGGCCCATTTCCAGGGTGGCGCCAAGAAGGTGATCATCTCCGCTCCGGCGAAGGACGAGGATATCACCATTGTCCTGGGTGTGAACGAGGAGAAATATGACCCTGCCAAGCACCGCGTCATTTCCAACGCTTCATGTACCACCAACTGCATCGCTCCGGTGGTCAAGGTCCTGCACCAGAACTTCGGCTTCAGCAAGGGGCTGATGACCACCATCCACGCCTACACCAATGACCAGAAGATCCTCGATATGGTTCACAAGGATTTGCGTCGAGCCCGGGCGGCAGGCATGAACATCATCCCCACCACCACCGGCGCTGCCAAGGCCGTGACCCAGGTGCTCCCCGAACTCAAAGGCAAGCTTCACGGCGTGGCTCTCAGGGTTCCGGTCACCACGGTTTCACTCTGCGACCTCGTGGCAGATCTGGAGAGAGAGACCACTGTCGAAGAAGTAAACAAGGCCTTTCGAGCCGCCGCCGATGGCAAAATGAAGGGAATCCTGGAGTACTGCGAGGAACCGCTGGTGAGTATCGACTTCAAGGGCAATCCGGCCAGCTCTATCGTAGACGCGCCCAGCACCATGATACTCGGCGGCAACATGGTTAAGGTGCTGGCATGGTACGACAACGAGTGGGGCTACTCCTGCCGTATGGCAGATCTTATCTCCTATATTGCGGATAAGGGATTGTAGCTCCGCTGTCCTTCGGCGAAGGACCAGATGGCTCAAGCACGCAACAAGCCGGTCGGGACTTGTATAGTTCCTCGACCCAACAAGGCCAGGCTCATCAGCCATGGGCTTGGATTCGACGCCAACGGCGCTTGGGTGAGAAAAGGAAACAGAGGAAAAAGATAGCCGCCGCAGTGAGTACAATAGTAGCACCGGAAGGCAGGTTAAGCCAGTAGGAAAGAAACAACCCCATCACACCTGACACCACTCCCAGGAGCACCGAGAGCAACATCATCCGAACAAAGTTGCGCGTCAACTGAAAGGCAGCCGCAGCCGGTATGACCAAAAGCGCTTCCACAAGGATTATGCCCACAATCTTTATGGAAACAATGACGGTTAGCGCCATAAGGCCCAAAAGGAGAAAATAGAGCTGACGTACCGGAAGACCGCTGACCGCTGCCATTTCTTCGTCAAAGCTCATGAAGAAGAACTCCTTAAATAAGAGAAGCACCACTCCAATGACACCGAGACCTAAACCCACGATAAGCCAAATATCGGAACTGGAGACTGAGAGAATGGAGCCGAATAGATAGCCAAAGAGGTCCACATTGTAACCTTCCTTTAGCCCGATGAAGAACACGCCCAGTGCCATGGCACTGGCAAAGAAGATTCCAATAGCGGTATCTTCTGAGACCCTACCCTTCTTGCTCACCCACCCAATGGCCATGGCCGCAGCCAGACAGAAGGGGATAGCCACACCTATCGGACTCAGTCCCAACAAATAGCCTAGGGCAATGCCACCAAAGGCTGAGTGCGAGATACCGGCCCCGATAAACGCCAGCTTCTTCAGCACCACGTAGGTGCCGATGACTGAGCAGACAATTCCCACCAGCACCGCAGCGATCAAGGCCCGCTGCATGAAGGCATATTCCAGGATATCCATCACTGGTGCTCCTCAACCACGCGATGCGGAATCCTGCCATGGGCCAGGAGCTCAACCTCGCACCCATATACCTTCTGCAATGTCCCCGCGGTCAGTACCTCTTCCGGTGAAGCATGTATATAGAGGGTCTGATTCAGACAGGCCAGTTTCTCCACGTGTGACGAAACGACCGCTATATCGTGAGTCACCACCACAATGGTCAGGCCATGCTTCTCCTTCAGCTCCCTCAGCAGCTCATAGAACTGCTCCTCAGCATGGATGTCCACACCCGCCGCAGGCTCATCGAGCAGCAGCAACCGTGGCTCTCCGGCCAGAGCTCTGGCGATCATCACTCTTTGCTGCTGGCCACCCGAAAGCTGAGCCAGGTGCCGCCGAGCGTATTCCCGCATCTGGACAGCCTCCAGTGATCTCAGGGCGATTTCTTCATCAGCCGAGGAGGGGCGCCTGAACAAGCCAATACGGCCATACCGCCCCATCAAGACCACATCGAGAACGGAAACGGGGAAGCTCCAGTCACTCTGATTTCTCTGGGGGACATACCCAATGAGACTGCGAGCGCGGCCAAGCCTATCCGGCGGCGAGCCAAATACCGTCACCCTGCCTCTGTCCGGCTTCAGCAGACCCAGGATGACTTTGATCAGGGTGGTTTTGCCGCTGCCATTAGGGCCGATGAGACCCAGGAACTCACCGTCTTCTATATCCAGATTGATGGCTTTGAGGGCCGGGGTCTCGCTATAGTAGACCCAGACATCTTCAAGGCTAACTACACTCGATATTGTCACTGCATCGCCTGCTTCATTTGGTCCACGTTGTATCTCATGAGGTTAATATAGCTGTCCCTGCCTGGCAGGTCAGCACCACCGATAGCGTCAAGAAAAAGAACCTGGGATCCGCTCTCGGCAGCAATAGTGTCTGCTGCCTTAGAGCTGAACTGAGGCTCAGCAAAAATGGCTTTCACCTTGAGCTCCCGTGCCAGGTCAATCACCTGTTGGATATAAGCCGCTGAAGGCTCCCCACCTAGCGACTCCTCGATCACGGCTGCCTCCACCAATCCATACCTCCTGGCAAAGTAGGTCCAAGAAGGATGAATGGTAATGAAATCTCGGATAGAGAACAACTGCGTTGTATTTCTGATCTCCTCATCCAGAGACTTTAGTTCGGCAAGATAGGCAGCGGCATTTGCTATGTAAGCATCTTTGTTCGCTGGGTCCACCATAATGAGAGCTGCTGCAATGGCCTCAACCTGCTTCTGTGCCAGGAGAGGGTCAGACCAGACATGAGGATTCACCCCTCCTTCATGCTCATCAGCAGTGAGCAGAGCGCCTTCCATCGCAGGTATCGCAGAGGTATCCACCACCACCAGATCGGGACTGGCTGCAGTCTTGACCACCTTCTCTATCCAGAACTCCAATCCTGCACCATTGATGACGAGAAGCCTCGCCTCAGCAATAGTCTTTACCTGCTCAGGAAGAGGTTCCCAGGTATGCGGGCTATCCCCTGCTGACATGAGAGTGATAACCTCCACCTTGTCTCCACCAACATTCTTCACAAAATCCGCCAACGGGAAGATAGTGGCTACCACCTTGATTTTCCCGGATTCTGTGCGCGACGAGCAGGCAAGGGCGCTTGAAAGCACCAGCAAGACTATCACCAATACGGCGAAGCGTCGAGTACTCCCAAACCGTGACTTCCCCCTCAAACTCAGCATTTCCATGACTCCTTCCCTGCAGCTATGAGATTATCTATGACATACTGCTGCTATCAGCGGCAGCGCTGACAGAGTCCTGATGACTCAGTCAGGTGATGCTCAGGATAGAATCCCATTCTGCGGGCAATCTGGCTCTCCTGATAGCACAGTGCCTCATCAGTAAACTCCTGAAGCACTCCGCACTGACGACACACCAGGAAACGATGACAGCCCGGCTTATCAAGCAGGCCACACTTGACAAACCCGCCTCGAGATAGAACCTTGTGCACCAGGTTCAGCGAACACAGCAGATCAAGCACGCGATAGATGGTAACGTGATCCAGATGTTTGCCCCGCTGCTGTACCATTCTGCTGATGTCGTAGGGTGACACCGGCGCCGTGGCGCTCTCAACCGTCTCCAGCACTTCCTTTCGAGGCCTAGTTACCTTATAGCCCTTGGAGCGCAGAACCTGAATGGAATACTTAACAAAAGACATTGATCAACTCCTTCCCCGGTGGGAAACACGTCGAACTATAGCACGTCGGGATATCAAATGCAATAGTGTTGCATTAACCGATTGCTTGTCCCTGGTATTGACAACACTCCGAACGACCAGAATGTCTCACCGAGGGGCAGGGGCAGCAGATTGGTGAACGTGGCTCATTTGTGCTAGAGTTCATGGTGCAAGTCAGCGGTATCAGAAAGAGGAGGAACAAAATTGGGAGCATCTGAAGCAAGCGCCGAGTTCGCCAAGCTATTCGGCGAGAGAACAAGGGAGGTATTCAGCTCCGAGGTCAATAGAGAAAGGGTAGCAGAACTGGCATACCAGAACTACCTGAAGTCCTTCGGCTGCTCTCAATCACTCTTTCATGCCTTCCAGGAGGTCCTGGGGGTCAAAGATGACTTCTGGTTCAAGGCGCTGGGCGGTCTGCAAGGAGGCGGTAGCTCCGGGCTGACATGCGGCGCCCTGGCCACAGGCTTCATACTCATCGGCGCCAGGACAGGTCGCAACAATATCGAAGAAGGATTTGAAGGGATATTGCCAGCTTTCGAGCCATCACAGAAGCTGACCCTCTGGTTCAAGCCTATGTTCAAGAGCACCGTCTGCTCGGAGATCACAGGGGTCAACTGGTTCGACATGAACGAGGTGGCAACACACTACTTCGGCCCTCGGGGTCCGGAGACAATCGAGAAATGCGCTAGATTGACAGGTACGACCGCGCATAAGGTGGCTGAAATACTGAGTCAGTTGTAGGTCCCGGCCACAGTCGAGAGCCCCTGGTTATCTAGGTCTCCAGCTTCCTCTTCACCGACTCCACCTTGCCCCTCATGGTCAAGGGCTTGTCGCGCCGGTCATCGATTTTGATGTTGGTCACCACCCTCTGGGCACCACCATCGAGGACCGCCTGATGCATCCTGCCAGCTACCCTGAGGATATCCTCCACATCCCCCTCGACGATTGTCCCCATCGAAGTAAGCTCATACTTCAGCCTCTTCTCCGAACGCAACACGCTGACTGCACCAGCCACATCCCGACTGATGGAAGGGCTGCCTGTGCCGATGGGAGTAACGCTTATCTCAGCCACTGCCATTTCGATCACCCCCTATAGACATCATACAATCATTCTAGCAGGCAAAGGTGGGAAAGCAGGCTAATCTCTGAAGGAGGCAGAGATTTTCACGGCATCATTGTCGCATGACTCAATACATTTGCCGCAGCGGGTGCAGTCGGTGCAATTCTCTATCTCCTCCAATTTCTCGATGCCAGCCGGGCAGACCTTCAGGCAATCCTCACAGCGTTTACACTTGCTGAAGTCCACCTTCACCTTCAATATGCTCACCGGGTTGAAAGCCCCGAATATCGCCCCGAGCGGGCAGAGATAACGACACCAGAACCTTCCAACGAGGAAGAAGGCCACCAGCACTATGGCCAGTGTGGCCAGATGAACATAGAAGAATGTCCCGAAACTGAGTTCAGATGACACGAACCAGTGTGGGACGGCAGCAAACAGGCTGCCTGCCGGACAGACTTTGCAGAAGAGGGTGTCTACGGCAATCCACGCCACAAATATGATCACTGCCAGAACCAGGAACTTCATCCAGGGAACACGCCGAAGCTTGAAAGCATCACCGCGCCGTCTTACCAGCATGACCAGGTCCTGTACTGTGCCAAAAGGACAGGCCCATCCGCACCAGAACCGTCCCAGGGCCAGGCCGAACAGACCCACCACTCCCAGAGCATAGAAGGGAAACTGCTGCAGAACAGCATAATGCTGAAACGTGCCTATAGGGCAGGCGAAGGCGGCAGCAGGGCAGCCGTAGCAGTAGAAGAAGGGGCAGGGAACACCCAGTTTCAGAATCTGGAGGAAGCCGATATTAACCAGAACCAGTGCCAGGAACTGCGTTGCCCATCTTAGCTTCCTCATCGGTTCTCAGTCAGTCAGACCCAGACAGGAGGAACAGAGGAATCTGACAAAGCTTCGAACCAGGCCATACTGGTCCGCAGCAAACACGGCCACAAACGCAGCAAACATTCCCAGCAGCAATAAGCGCAAGAAGAGCCAACGGTTCTGCTTCATATCCTAGTACACCGGACAGCTATGGCCGCACCAGGCATGCCACTAGCCATGAAGAGCCAACGAATTCCAGGCTTCAAGGACAGCCTGAAGCTCACCACGCA
>JBGOWL010000058.1:0-7688 GCA_041478585.1 Dehalococcoidia bacterium
AAATGGATCATGCTGGTCATGCCACAGACAGACCGATACTGGCCTGCTTTCTGTAGCGCCATAGGAAAGCCTGAATGGGAAAGAGATCCCAGGTTCGATTCTCACGCAAAGAGGATAGAACAGAACCTGACCCTTATAGCTGCACTCGATGAAGTCATGGCCGGCAAGAGTGCTGCTGAGTGGGAGTCAATTGCACAGGAATTTGACTTAGTTCTGGGGCGTATCCAGACTCCACTGGAGGTAGCACGTGATCCCCAGGCGTGGGAGAATGGCTTCTTCGCGGAAGTGGAATACCAACCTGGCGTGAAGTTCAAAATAGTGAATAGCCCTGTCAAGTTCAGCCAAACACCAGCCAGAGTTCGGTCTCTGGCTCCCGAACTGGGGCAACACACAGAGGAAATACTCCTGGAACTTGGTTACACCTGGGATGATATGGCTAGGCTCAAGAACGAAGGCGTGATTCTTTAGCATGGAGAAGGAGGCAACATGGGAATATGTTATCAGGGCAAGCCACTGAAGGAAGCAGTGGCCGAGAAGGAGGGGATCTTCAAGGAAACCGGCTATGCCTACGGTCTGAAAGAGATCAAGCTGGTAGAAAGTGATCCAGCCAAGTTCATGAGGTTCCAGATGAGGCTGGTAGCTTCGTGCATAGGCGCCAGAGAGATGGCCAAGCTGATATCGGCCAATCCGATGTCTCTGATCCAGGGTGAGTTGCTGTTCATGCTGGCGACACCCGAGGGTGATGTTGTCTCGGCTTCCTACGGGCTGGCCGGGCATGTTCAGGCCTTCCCGTTCATGGTACGAGCGATCGCCAACCTCGGCTTTGAAGAAGACCCGGGCATCACGGCTGGTGACGTCTTCTTCAACAACGATGCCTTGTATGGTGCTCCCCACAACGCCGACTGCTACAATTTCGTCCCCATCTTCTATAAAGACGAGTTGATAGGCTGGACGGTGGGGCTTAATCACATTGTCGACGTGGGAGGTCTCCAACCTGGTGGCCTGGGGACAATCTCCCCTAGCGTCTTCACGGATGGATTTACCGTCCCGCCCACCAAAGTCGGCGCGAACTTCAAGACACACAAGTGGTGGGAATTGCACTGGAAAAGGCGGACGCGCACAGAGGTCTTCAACATCCTGGATGACAAGATGAGGACCGCGGGATCCGTGGCACTGCACAACAGGGTCCTGGAGGTTGTCGAGGAATTCGGGGTCGACTACTTCAGGCAGGGTATAAAAGAGATCATAGAGCGGGAGAGGCGGGTTCTGATTGAGAGGATCAAGACCATGGCAGTCCCGGGGATGTACAACTATCTCCACATGAACATGGTGAACTACAAGGGGATAGTGGGCAAGCTCTTTGCCGCATCCAACAGGGACTGGTTTATGCATCAGCCCGCGGAAATGCACATTCTCCCCGACGGCAGAATACACGCCGACCTGGAAGGGTTGACCAGCGAAGATGAGTTCCACTGCAATGGCTATGAGCCGGCGTTGAGGATGCTGACGTCGCTCGGCTGCTGGCCGATGTTTGCCTATACCCAGACTCTGAATACGGCCTTGCAGTACATGACGAGTTGGAACATCCCCCCCGGATCCCTGTTCAACCCTCAGAATCCGTTTGCAGGCACGGTCATGTCCCTGATGCAGGTGGGCAAGTACATCTGGATGTACCAAAACTGCCTGAGTTTGTCTTTCTTCTCCAGGGGCTACCTGGAGGAATGCTTCCCTCAGGATCCGGCCGGTGTTGGCTACGGGCTGGCGGGAGTCATGAAAGACGGGTTCCGCTGGGCCGGTGGCGATATGACCCTCATTACCTGCTGGGCTTCAGGCGCCACTCCCTTCAAGGATGGTGATCCGGCATCGGTTTGCTCGCCTAACCCGGCGGCAGATCAGGGCGAGGCCGAGTTGGCCGAGTTCCTGCAGCCCACCAATCTCAACATAGGCAGGACGCTGATCCCGAATTACTGCGGCCATGGCAAGTTCAGAGGCGGCCTGGGGACCGGCATTTGCCAAATGATCATGGACCCAGGCCAGTCCCTCATCGCAGCCGTGATGGGCGCTACCAGCGGCCAGGGAAGATGCGCCTTGGGAATGTCCGGCGGATACCCAGGCCTCAGTGACGTGGTGTACTTTGCTCACGATACCAACATCAGGGACATACTGAAGGAGGGCAAGCCGTACCCGACCGATTTCGTCGAGATAGGGCAGTGGCTCAAAGACGGCCGGCTGAAAGCCGGGAGCGTGGAGGTCTTCAGAGGCTCCTCCCCCAACGTCCCGCTCAAGGACGGCGACCTGATGGCCTGCGCCTCCGGCGCTCGAATGGGATGGGGTGATCCGATCGAGAGACGTTACGGCCTTGCGGAGAAAGATGTGCACTATGGCTGGATAACACCACAGGCAGCCAAGAGCATCTACGGGGTGTTGACTGATACAAAAGGGCAAGTGAAGGTGGCCGAAAGCGATGCACTGCGTGCCGATATTCGGAAGGTGCGGAAGGAGAAATCGCTGGATGCCAAAGACTGGTGGAAGCAGGAGCGAGAGAAGGTATTAGCCAAAGAGTTCAGCGAGAACGTACGCAGCATGTATACCGACTGCCTGAAGTGGCCCAAGTTCCGCAGGGAATTCATGGGGATGTGGCAGTTGCCTGAGGACTACAAGGTGTAGAGAGGAAAGGGGAGACATGGAAGAGAAAAGAGACGATCGTTTCCCAACGGAGCACGTGAAGCTTCTCGTCGAAGGCACAATCAGCTGGGAAGATGCCAAGAAAGCAATGCGCTTGCGCCCCAAGGACAAAGACCGCTTCTGGAAGTACCTGGAGGTGCTGCAACAGAGGGTGCCGTGGAAGGACAAGATCCTGCTGCGCATTTCGGATCACCTGTATATAGTGGCCAAGCCTGACGCTAAGAGAGTGGTGAAATGCGATTGCGGGCATGAGTTCGGCGACTACCGCGTCAACTGGAAGTTGAGCTGCCGGATTCGGGTCAGGAGAACTGTTGAGGAGATGACAGAGGTATCCGGGATTGAGGAAGCGACGCTTGATCCGTCATTAGTGGAACTCAGGGAGTACTACTGTCCTGGATGTCTTGCCCAGTTGGCAACTGAGGCGGTGCCGGTGGGATATCCCCCGATAGTGGAAATGCTGCCCGATCTGGACACGTTCTACCGGGAATGGCTGGGAAAGCCGTTGCCTGATGAGCGACCGGATTGGTTTCAGAACAGAACCCTGGAAGCGCCTGCACGCTGGGTGGAGGAGGGATAGCATGACGAAGAAAGTGGAACAAGGATACCAGATTGCCCAGGATGCCGGGGGTTCGATGACCGACACTTTCCTGGTGGACAGGGATGGAAGGTTCACCACCGGCAAGTTCCTGAGCAACCACATTGACGAGAAGATCAGCTACCTCGGGTCGCTTCAAGATGCGGCCCGACGATGGGGCTTGACCTCGGCTCAGGTCCACCAGGAGGCTGTGTCGTCTACCTACACCGGCACAGCCATGGTCAACATTCTGGTGACTCGCGGGGGAAGCAAGGTAGGGCTTCTCATAACCAGGGGATTTGGCGACATGCCCATTCAGGAGAGGGGGCTCACGTGGCTGGGGCAGTCTTACGAGGATATACTGCATCAGCAGTTGCACGAACACACACCATGGATGGTACAACCTGAGAACATCAGAGAGGTAACTGAGCGAATCACTGTCGGGAGCTACTATTCCCAGCACCACCTCCCTGCAGGCACAGTCGTCATTCCGCTGGTGGAGGCGGACGTGGTCAAGGGAGTCAACGATCTTCTGGGCAACGGGGTGGAGGTAATAGGCATTCTAACCCTGGCCTCCTATGCCAACCCGGCTCATGAGAAGAGGATGGCAGAGATCGCCCGAGAGATAGTCAAGCAGCGCGGGCTTGACGTGCCGGTGGTGGCCTCGTATGAGATGTGCTCCGTTCCAAACGAGAACGAACGGTTGAAGACTCTCCTCATTCAGTGCTATACGGCAGAAATGGCGCGAAGGCAGTACTTCTCGGTCGAAGATGCGGCTCGGAAGGAGGGATTCAAGCACGAGCTTCTGACGTTGCTGGCCTATGGAGGGGCGGCCACCATCAGATATCCTAAGCTGGCAGAAGCGGCCATCTCGGGACCCACCGGCGGTCTGCTGGGTGGCAAATTCATGGCCGACTTCCTGCGCCAGCCGAACCTTGTGTGCTGGGACCTGGGTTGCACCACCTGCGATGTTGGGCTGATCGCCGGAGGGCTCCTCCCCGTAAACAAGGAGCCAGAGTTCTCCGGGCATCGGTTGAGGATGCCCATGATCGCCATTGACTCCATCGGCGCCGGGTGCAGCCATGTGGTTCACGTCGAACCAGTGACCAGAAGGATTACCATTGGGCCAGATAGCGTGAGAGATGCTTTGGGCACCATATATGCTTCCAACGAGATCACCATTGGCGACATAGACATGGTTTTAAGGTACCTGGATCCCAACTACTACTTGGGAGGCACCATAAAGATCAACAGGGACAGGGCGGAGCAGGAGCTGACCAAGAGAGTGGCCAAACCGCTAGGGCAGGATGTGTACAGCGTCTCCAGCAAGATCTTGGACCTGCTGCATGCCAAGGTGGCTGACCACATCAGCGGGGTGCTTCTGTCCAGAGGGCTGAACCCGGCTGACTTTACGTTGCTGGTCTACGGAGCCGCGGGGCCAACCCATCTTTGGGGCCTGACCCGGGCCCTGGACTTCCACGATGTCATCGTGACCCCCTGGGCGGCCGTATTCTCGGCTTTTGGGGTCTGTGCTGCCGATTACTTCCACCGCTACGACAAGGCTGTCACCTTCTTCCTTGCCCCGCAGATGGACGATGGCACCAAATTATATATGGGAAGCGCTGTGAGCCAGGCCTGGGAAGAGATGGAGCAACGCGGTCTTGCCGAACTCGAGGCGGAGGGTATCCCAAGAGACCAGGTGACCTTCAGACATGGGTTCACCGGCCGGTACATTGGCCAGATGTCAGGCTGGGAGATCCCTTCGTCTCTGGCGAGGGTGCAGACTCTGACTGACCTCGACACGATCGTGGCTGAATTCGAGAAGGCCTACACGAACATCTATCCTGCCGGAGCGCGCTTCCCAGACTCCGGTTACCAGATAACAGAGGTCTATGTGGATGCGGTGGCCAGGAAACCGAAACCGGTCATACCGTCTTATAAGCTACATGGCAAAGAACCTCCAAAGAAAGCTTACAAGGGTCGCCGAGACGCGTACATGGACGGAGGTTGGATACCGTTCGACCTCTGGGAGCAGGATCTGCTCGAAGCAGGCAACAGGATAGATGGACCGGCCATCATTGAGCATACGATGACGACCACCGTCATCCCACCTCAGAACTACGTGGATTTCGATGAGCATAGGTTCATCTGGTACAAAAAGAAGTGACAAGGGCTCAGGGGCTTAGATTCATAGAAAGGAGTTAATAGAATGGAAGACAAACCGAAAAGGGTCGGATTCATAGGCCTCGGAGATATCGGACTTCCTATGGCAAAGAGAATTGTCATCGGCGGGTTTGAGACCACGGTATGTGGTCACAGAAGACGAGCGCCCATTGAGGAAATGAAGAGGCTGGGCGCCAAAGAGGTCAAGACGCCGAGAGAGGTAGCTGAAGCAACAGAAGTCACCATCATCATGGTCCAGGACGACAAACAGGCAGCAGAAGTCGTTTTCGGCCCTGATGGTCTACTTGAGGGTACAAAGGTAGGGGACGGCATACTGCTCATGGGCACTTTCTCTCCAGCCTTCTGCAGGAGGGTGGCAGAGGCAGCAGAATCAAAGAAAGTCGATGTGTTTGACGCCCCAGTGGTCGGAGCTCGCATGGGAGCTGAGGCAGGGACACTGGGTATAAGCGTTGGCGGTAGCAAATTCAGACTTGATAAGTACCGCCCTGTCCTGGAGAGAATGGGCAAAATCACCTACTGTGGTCAACTCGGGATGGGACAGATTGTGAAGCTGGTCAACAATATGGCAGCCATCATCAATGCCCGTGTTGCCTATGAAGCCATAGCATGGGGAATGCGTAACGGTGCCAGTGAGGAGATGCTCGTCAACCACATGAAGAACGGCTCAGGGAGCAGCTTCGTGGTCCAGAACTGGGAGTGGCTGAAGTCGTTCTTCAAGGACCCACCCCCACCCACCTTCTACGTCGGTGGCAAGGATCTAAGGTACGCTCTGGAAATTGGCCATGAAATCGGACAACCATGCCCGATTGCGGCGCTCGTCTGCGAGCTTCAGAAAACGGGCCCGCCCAAATTACCTGAGGCGCCGCAGAAATCGTAGGAGCAAAACGCTGGCAGAGGGTAGTCACGGAACATGATTACAGTCAAAATCAAAGTGCTGGGCATCTCCGGAACCCCCATAAGGGGAGGCAATTGTGACACGATGGTCCAGGAAGCCCTCAAAACGGCGGCACAAGTACCGGGCGTGGAAACCGAGTTCATCACGCTGGCAGACAAGCAAATAGCACTCTGTCAGCACTGCCAGTGGTGCATAGAGAACCGAGCGCCATGCAAAATACAAGATGATGCTCACACGATATTCGAGAAGATGATAGGCAGCGACGGGTTCATCCTGGGTGCACCGGTATGGAACGTCGGCGCGGCTCCCTTGTTCTCAACACTGATTTCTCGCTGGAGATACCACCACTTCTTCACCTACAACTTCAGAAACAAGGTTTCCGGATTGTTGACCGTTGGATTCCTGGGTATGGGCTTGGAGCGAGCCCTCGAGGACTTGGAGGTCATTGGCAGAGGCGCAGGTTTCGTGGTCGCCAGAGGTTGGGCAGTGGCCAGCACTGCCGCCTTTGGGCAAAGGCCCGCCTACCTCGAGCATGGAGTACTGGATGACAAAGCGGGGATGACGCGAGTTCGGAATGTGGCGACCAAGGTGGTTGAGATCAGCAGAATGATCAAGTATGCAGCAGAGGCAGGGGTGACATTGCCAGAGGAATACACAGCCACCTTCAGAGGAGTCCACCTGAAGGACAGGGACAAGAAGGTCTTCATTGACGGAGTCTGGAGAGACAAAGATACTGACTAGCCACAGCGAGCTGGCTCACAAGCCATCCCGGATGAGAACGAGGATCACCGAGCTGCTCGGGATACGATATCCTATCATTCAAGCGCCAGCCAATTTCGTAGGAGTCCCCCGGCTAGTAGCAGCCGTCTCCAATGCCGGCGGTTTCGGCATACTGGCTTCAGGGCGACTTGCTGCAGAGGAGATAAGGGACGACATCAGGTCTGTCAAACAGCTCACCGACAAGCCTTTCGGAGTGAATCTCATATTCGGCAGCCCTGGATATGAGAAGCTGGCAGAGGTCTTCATGGAAGAGAAGGTCTCCGTGATTTGCCATTCCAGAGGCAACCCCAAGTGGCTTATTGACCTCACGGCGAACCAGGGCATAAGAATCATGGCCATGGTGGGTACCGTGAGGCATGCGATTAGAGCGGAGCAGGATGGAGCTGATGCCATCATGGTGCAGGGTGAAGAAGCAGGTGGCCACGTGGGGCATGTGAGCACCATGATCCTGCTGCCTCTGGTCGCCAGCAAGGTCAGAATTCCGGTGGTGGGAGCAGGAGGCTTTTGTGACGGTGCAGGACTGGTAGCAGCCCTGGCTCTGGGGGCCGAGGGCATCGCCATGGGTACCAG
>JBGOWL010000245.1:0-3222 GCA_041478585.1 Dehalococcoidia bacterium
AATGAGAACTTTGATTTTGATGCGGAGAACCAGAAATACCACATACCACCAAACAGCAAGTTCAAAAGTAGAATTGACGTCCGTCTGCGAATAAAGTACTTCCTGCTGTCATACATGCGGAGGATGGAGCATCAACAATACTCCCCCACTTTTGATGAGATTATTATGACCATCATGCCACTCCTCAAGAATGGCATCACTCCTGAGAAGCAGACGATACAGAGTGTTCTGCAAGAAGTTGCTGTCAGGACTGGTGAAGACAGATGGAAACTTGCGGAACACGAGCAATTAACACTTCTGTGACAAGCCCAGACTTCGCACACAGCGTGATGGAATTGACGCCCAGCAGGCTCGTTGTGACCTGCACCCGAAAACTGGGTCTAGCAGCAATGTTGGACTCGTTGCATCTTCCTGAGGCTTAAATTTGTGGAGCCAGCGCACAAACGCTGTGCGGATTGGCTCATCCACTTCGTTGAGCGGCTTCCAGGACTGGCCTGCGGTTTCGGCAACGTGTTACCGAGGATCGGGGTCATGGCGGCAGGGTAGTATTGCGTGCATGGCAGATAGACTTCTGGATGGGAGGACTCAGTCGGGGACGTGCTATGGAGCAGCTAGAGAGCTTACTCGATGCGCTCGATCTGGTAGCATAGTTCCCCCGCCGGGACGATTATCTTGACTGCAGCACCCAGTGGTTGATTCAGGAGAGCTTTGCCAATAGGGGAGACGATAGAAATCTTGCTGTTGACAGGGTCGGCCTCGTTCTTGGTCACCAGAGTGTACGCTAGCTCTTTGCCAGAGGCAAGATCACGCAAGATAACCCTGCTTCCCAATTTCACAGCCATGTTTTCTGCGGATCTGCCTGCCTCAACTATTACCCCGTTAGCGATGGCCGTTTGTATTTCCTTCATGCGTGCCTCTATGTGATCCCGGCGCTCTCTGGCAGCCTGCAAAGGGGCGTTTTCGCGGAAATCCTTGTCAGCGGCGGCTGTACGCATCTCCTCCGCCACGCGTATACGGTCCTCACCTAAGGAGGCGAGCTGCGATTTCAACTGAGCATGGTCTTCGGCGGTCAGGGCGACTTCTTGTTTTGGTTTGCTTGTCGGGGCAGTCTTGGATGAAGCCTGTTTTGTCCTGAGGTGGGGAGACAGGCTGGCCTTAATGAGTTTTTCCTTCTTGGCGTAGGTCAACAGGGCCCTCACCGGCTCGAGTCTCCTAACCGCATCACCGCTGGAAGTGCCCACGGAATTAGCATAGTTGGAGACCGCGACGGGGGTGATTTGACTGATGAGACGTTCCTTGCCATACCAGAGGACGAATCTATTCAATTCCTGCTGTTTTTCTTTTCTTTCCTCGGGTGGCAGCGAAGTAAGAAAGGCAAGTGCCGCTTCTTCCAAACTCAAGCCTGGTTTATCCATGCCCTAACAAACTCAATTCTATCATAAATGAGGAAGGTCTTACCACCCCAGGCTAAGACGATCGATCAGCCGGGGAGGCAGGCCGGCTTCTCTCATACCCTGCTGGGTGAGTGAGATGTCATAGTCGATGCGGTAGTGATAGATGATGCTCTCTTCGGTATCAAGAATGGCATAGCTGGCCCGCGGGTCACCGTCCCTGGGCTGCCCTACGCTGCCGCAGTTGATGATGAGACGTTTCTCCTCTTTCAGCGATAGATCGCCTGGAAGCTGGCGAGACTGACAGAGGCCACCCTGATCCAACTCAAAAAACAGCGGTGCATGGGAATGCCCTATCAGACAGAACCTGGTGTCAAAGCAGGCAAAGTTTTCCTGTGCGGACCGGGTGGAGAGAATGTATTCCCAGATGGGCTCTCTGGGACTGCCGTGGACCAGTGTGAAGGCATCCTGGCGCAGCGTCAAGGGTAGACTACGCAGATAGTCAATATCGTCAGAGGCCAGCTTTGCAGCAGTCCATTGGCACGCGGCGGCAGCTTCGGGATTGAAGTACGAGGTATCTATGTTGCCTACGGCTGCCCAGTCGTGATTGCCTGCAATGCAAAGGTGAGCATGCTGACGCAGAAGCTGGATGCATTCCCCGGGGTGAGGGCCGTAGCCGACCACGTCGCCGAGGCACCACAGCTCATCAACTGCTCCTCTTCTATGTAGATCCTCCAGCACTGCCTGGAAGGCCGCCAGGTTGCCGTGAATGTCAGCTAGGATGGCACAACGCATCTCAAGAGCTTTGCCAACTATATCAGGTTTGATGGCTTTTAGCCACCGTGTCTGACGAGTCACCCATAATTGCCCGCGATTGAGGTCGCATCTCCGATTGGCTATAATCTTGCCGATGAAGGTCTCTGAATTGGGTGAGTTTGGGCTGATTGAGCTTCTCTCAGAGGTGGTTCCCCAAGGCAGCAGAGAGCACCGAATCCTGGCGGGCATTGGGGATGACGCCGCTGCCTGGAGGAGCGATGATTCTGTTGTTCTGGCCACTATCGATGCGCTTGTTGAAGGAGTGCATTTTGCGGTGGGAAGCCCCTGGTGGGAGTTAGGCTGGAAGGCAGTAGCCGTGAACCTGAGTGATATTGCCGCCATGGGTGGCATACCGCGCTACGCTCTGGTTGCCTTGTCTCTTCCCGGGGATACTGAGGTAGACAGTGTTGTCCGGCTTTACCGTGGGATGGCGGAACTGGGGAATCAGTTCAATGTGGCTGTGGTGGGTGGGAATATCACCAGCGCACCCGTGACAACGATCACCATGACGGTGATAGGCCAGGGGCAAAACGAGGGCATTCTCACCAGGTCGGAGGCGGTGCCTGGAGACCTGGTAGCTGTTACTGGCTACCTGGGATCTGCGGCAGCGGGTCTGAAAATGCTGACCCATGGTCTTGAATTCGCGCCGGAGGCCAGCGATTACCTCAGAAAAGCTCATCTCCAGCCACAGCCCAGGGTGGCTCAGGGGCAACTTCTGGTGAAGTGCGGTGTGCGGGCGGCGATAGACATCAGCGATGGGTTGATTGCTGACCTTGGTCATCTATGCAAGGCAAGTAGAGTGGGCGCAACAATAGCGGTGGACCAGGTTCCCATCCATCCTCTGGTGAGAGCGGCTTTTCCAGAGGGCTATCTTGATCTTGCCTTGGGTGGTGGCGAGGACTATGAGCTTCTGTTCACAGCCGATAGGCAGACCATGAACGGGGCGAAGGCTCAGATCGAGGCTTCGGCTATTGGGGACGATTGCCCGGTGACGATAGTTGGTGAGATAACCGAG
>JBGOWL010000110.1:0-6018 GCA_041478585.1 Dehalococcoidia bacterium
ATACCACTGGCCAGGGCAAGGTGGTAATTCGTGGTGATGCGCAGATTGAGGAGGTAGCAAAGGGGCGACATCACATTGTGATTACAGAGCTTCCATATCAGACCAACAAGGCGGAGCTAGTAGAGAGAATTGCCAACCTGGTGAAGGATAAGAAGATTGAAGGCATCAGCGACCTGCGTGATGAATCAGATAGAGAGGGTATGCGCATTGTTGTCGAGCTGAAGAAGGACGCACAGGCTGAGCAAGTGCTTAACAACCTCTATAAGCGTACGGCGCTTCAATCAACCTTCTTTGTCAACATGCTGGCTCTGGTTGATGGACAACCCAGGATTATCGGCCTCAAAGAGGCCGTACAGGACTATATTGATTTTCGACAGCAGGTCATAGTACGTCGCTCCCAATTCGAGCTTGAGCAGGCCAAAGAGAGGGCTCATATCCTGGAAGGACTGAAGATTGCTCTTGATAATCTGGATGAAGTCGTGACCATTATCCGAAATTCGCGCAGCACTGAGGCAGCGCGCAGTGAACTGGTGAATGTTCTGGGTTTGTCCGTACGTCAGGCGCAGGCTATCCTCGATCTGCAACTTCGCCGCCTGGTAGCTTTGGAACAGCAGAAGATCCTAGATGAGTATGCCCAGACGATCAAGACTATTGCCTACCTGGAGGACTTACTGGCCAATCCCAAGAAGATACTCTACCTCATCAAGCAGGAGGCGGAGGAACTCGGGTCCAAGTATGGAGACGATCGAAGAACCAAACTGAGCGAGCAGGAAGCATCGGACTTCAGTGAGGAGGACCTGATCCCCCACCAGGAGGTGGTTGTCACTCTCAGCAACCGGGGCTACATCAAGCGTGTGCCAACTGATGTATACAGGCTGCAGCATCGGGGTGGTAAGGGAGTGAGGGGAATGACTATCAAGGAAGCTGACAGTGCCTCTGTGTTCATTTTGGCTGATACACATGATACTCTGCTCTTCTTTACCAGCAAAGGCAGAGTCTTTGCACTGAAGTGCTATCGAATCCCCCAGGATACGTCGCGCACGGCAAAGGGAACACCTCTGGTGAACCTGCTGCCTATTGATCCTGGAGAGCGCATGGCGACAGCGGTGAAGGCGGACTTCGCCCCCGGCAAACACCTGGTATTGGTTACTGCCAAGGGCAAGGTGAAGAGAACTCCCATTGAGAAGTTCGCTTACCTCAGAAGTCGGGGTCTTATTGCCATATCTGTGAGGAGTGGAGATGAAGCAGTGGTTGCAAGGATGGCCAGTGACAGTGACGAGCTTATCCTGATAACCGAGCAGGGCAAATCGATCAGATTTCCTGTCAGCGGTTTCAGAGCTCTGTCCAGGGGCAGTCAAGGAGTACGTGGCATACGGCTCAACCCGGGTGATAGAGTGGTGGCAATGGAGGTGATCTACCCTGGTGCCTATGTCCTGACTGTGACAAGCAACGGGTTTGGTAAGTTCAGTTTGGTTGCTGCCTATCCAGTACATCGCCGCGGGGGCAAAGGTGTGCTGGCCCACAGGGTCGGCGAAAAGATAGGCAAAGTAGTTGCTGCTACATTGACCACTCGTTCAGGGGAACTTATGCTCATATCTGAACGAGGAGTTATTATTCGGGTGCCTAAGGAAAGCATTCCAGTCCACGGCAGGAGCACCAAGGGAGTGAGCCTCATGAAAATGGATCGCGGTAATGAGGTTGTATCGATAGCCTGTCTTGAAGGGAACACCCCGGGCGGGGCTTCAAAGTAGGGCCATGCTGGAATGGCATACAAGAAAAAGCTGGATAGTTTTGCCACTCTAGTTGATATTATTGCCAGGCTACGAGGCCCTGGCGGTTGCCCGTGGGACAAGGAGCAGACGCACGTTTCCCTCAAGCCTACCCTTCTGGAAGAGTCCTATGAAGTCTCAGAGGCCATTGATGAAGGGGATGGCAAGAAGCTGAGCGAGGAACTGGGAGATCTCCTGATGCAAATAGTGCTCCATGCTCAGATTGCCGGTGAACAAAGCGAATTCGGTATCAAAGACGTGATACACGGCATCAATACCAAGCTAATACGTCGTCATCCACATGTCTTTGGAAGTGCCAAGGCACAAAGTTCCCGGGACATTGCCCTGAGTTGGGAGGCCCTGAAGCAGGAAGAACGAGGAACAACCTCCGTCCTTGCTGGTTTGCCCAGAGGAATGCCTGCCTTGGCTTGTAGCCAGGCACTGCAAAAACGTGCTGCCAGAGTTGGCTTCGACTGGAGAGAGATTGGTGGGGTCATAGAGAAACTTGGTGAAGAGGTCAAAGAATTGCAGGACAGTGTTGACCACAAGGAAAGAGGGATGGAATTTGGTGACCTCTTGTTTGCCCTTGTCAATGTCGCTCGATGGATGGATGTGGATTTGGAGGAGGCTTTGAGATCGGCCAACGACAGGTTTTCTCGGAGGTTTTGCCATATGGAGGAGAATTGCCGTCAGCGAGGAGTAGCCCTCAGTAGCCTGACTCTCGAGCAGCAGAATGAGTTGTGGGAAGAAGCCAAGACATTTGTCCCAGAATAGGGGTTTGGATATTCCTCAATCTGAAGGTGTCTTTTACGGGATAGACTGGTCGGGGTGAGAGGATTTGAACCTCCGACCTCAGCGTCCCGAACGCTGCGCGCTAACCGGCTGCGCTACACCCCGCTAGAGGCATTATATGATCTCTGTAGGCAGAACTCAAGAAGGAATGAGGTATGCGGTGCTAGTGGGGGATGGTATGGCAGACTATCCCCTCAAGGAGCTTGATGGACGTACTCCTTTAGAGGTAGCCAGTATACCTAACATGGATGAGATATCCAGGCAGGGCCAGTTGGGTCTGGTTAGAATGATCCCCCCAGGCCTAGCGCCAGGTTCAGACGTGGCTATTCTATCTATCCTGGGTTATGATCCCAGACGGTATTATACCGGACGGGGCCCACTCGAGGCGGTGAGGCTCGGGATCGAACTGTCACCGGAAGAAGTGGCTTTTCGCTGTAACCTTATCACAGTGGATGATGGGTGTATCACAGACTACAGCGGTGGGCATATCAGCAGCAGAGAAGCAGAAGAGCTAATTGGATCTCTAGAGCAAAGGCTGGGAACAGAATCCATTAAGTTCTATCCTGGGGTGGGTTACCGTCACATTTGTGTAATCAAGGACACTAGCCTCATGCATGTTGACTGCACTCCCCCCCATGATGTTATTGGTGAGCCGATAGACAAGAACATGCCCAAAGGCGAGGCGGCTCAGCGATTGAGGGATCTTATGATGCAGTCCCACAATTTGCTTTGCGACCATGAGCTAAATCGTGCCCGTGTCCACAGGGGGGAGAAGGCAGCGAACATGATCTGGCTGTGGGGCCAGGGTGGTACTCCACAGATACCTTCTTTCAGGGAGCGCTACGGAATCGGCGGTGGTGTCATATCAGCTGTGGATCTTGTGAAGGGAATAGCCAAGCTGATTGGCCTTGAGCCTATTGAAGTGCCGGGTGCCACAGGTTACTACGATACCAACTATAAGGCCAAAGGGAACTATGCCGTGAGATGTCTGGGGAAGGAGAGTTTCGTTCTTGTTCATGTGGAGGCACCTGATGAAGCTGGCCACAACGCTGATTTGGATCAGAAGATCAAGGCCATTGAAAGCTTCGATCGGCATGTGGTTGGACCTGTTATGGAGAGGTTCGGTGGACAATCAACATTTCGCGCCATGGTTCTGCCAGACCATCCAACCCCGATTCGCTTGCGTACCCATACCAGTGACCCGGTACCGTTTGCTTGGTGTGGTCCGGGAATTCCAAAGGATGAGGCTTCAGCCTTCAATGAAAAACAAGCTGCACGGAGCAGCTTGTATATCGAAGATGGATATCAGTTGATGGGATGTTTCATAGGCTGCCAAAAGTGATAGAATAAACGAAAATGTCTTTGATCGTACAGAAATATGGTGGTAGTTCGGCAGCCGACACCGAAAAGATCAAGAATATTGCTCGACGAGCGATCGCCGCTAAGGAGAAGGGCAACAAGGTCGTGGTGGTTGTCTCAGCTATGGGAGACACCACTGATGAACTACTGAGCCTTGCCCGTCAAATTACTAGCCAGCCAGATGGGAGAGAGCTGGACTTCCTGCTCTCTACTGGGGAGATCGTTTCCAGCACGCTGCTTGCTATGGCGGTGAAGGCCTTCGGCCATAAGGCAATCAGCCTGAGTGGTAGCCAGGCGGGGATTCAGACCGACAGTACGCACAGTCAGGCTCGCATACGTGCTATTGATCCTCAGCGTATTCTAAGGGAGTTGGATAAGGACAATATAGTGGTAGTGGCCGGGTTCCAGGGCGTGACAGATAATCTGGATATCACCACCTTGGGACGTGGTGGTTCGGATACCACGGCTGTGGCATTGGCAGTCAGTTTGGGAGCCGATATGTGTCACATATACACTGATGTGGACGGCGTCTATACTGCTGATCCGCGCCTTGTTCCCGAAGCGCATAAATTGAAGGAAATTGACCATGAGGAGATGGTGGAGTTGGCTACCTATGGGTTCAAGGTGATGCACCCACGGGCTGTAGAAATAGGGCAGATATACGGCATGCCGATATTGGTAGCTTCCAGTTTCAATGACCATGACGGAACTGTCATCCGGGGGGGGATTCCTATGGAAGTGCGAAACAAGGTTAGAGGTATTGCCCATGATCTAAATGTAGCCAAGGTCACGGTGTTGGGTGTTGCCGATCGACCTGGTATTGCCACCGCCGTCTTTGAACCCCTGGCCGAAGCGAATGTCAGTGTGGATACGATTGTCCAGAATGCCAGCGTTCATGGCATAACTGATTTGACCTTCACGGTTGGCCGTGATGATCTATTCAAGGCTTTGAAAGTGGTGGAGCCTATTGCGAAGTCAATTGGTGCCCAAGGTTGTGTAGGCGATGCCGAGTTGGGCAAGGTCAGCATTGTCGGTACAGGAATGCAGAATACGCCAGGATATGCGGCTCGGATGTTCAGGGCACTCTGCGATGCTGGCATCAACATAGAGCTTATTACCACTTCGGAAATAAGGATTACCTGCATTGTCAATGAGGCTAAGGTGGCTGATGCTGTACGTGCCTTGCACAAAGCTTTTGATCTGGACAAAGAGTGATAATCTGCCAGGAGAATGGCTTTTCTGCCTGAATTCCGGTCTGGTCTTGTGAATAGATGCTCTTTCCATGACGTAGAGTCTCGCATCTTCTGATTAGCTTCCTGTCAAGAGATCGCTGGCATTGTCCAAGGTAATCCTCGTGTATAGTTGTCTGTTGTGAAAAGTACTGCAATCATCGGACTGGGATTGATCGGTGGTTCGCTTGGCCTGGCCTTGAAACATGCCGGGTTGAGTGATGGTGAACTGGTTGGCTATACACGCAGTCCGGAGGTGGCTGCCAGGGCAGTTAGCACGGGCGCCGTGGACAGAACTGGGGATAGCCTTGCTTCAACTGTTGACGGGGCCGATATTGTTGTTCTGGCTACCCCTACGATGGTAGTAAAGGAGATCCTGGAGCAGATCGGTCCACGCCTCAAAGCCGGTTGTGTTGTCACTGACACAGCCAGCACGAAGATGAAAGTAATAGAATGGGCGGAGGAGCACCTGCCATCGACGGTGGACTTCATTGGCGGCCATCCCATGGCAGGAAAGGAATCTGCTGGTATCGAAGTTGCCGAGGCAGACCTTTTTCGGGGCTGCAGGTATTGTCTCATTCCGGGGCATAGTGCCTCTCGCGCATCGATCAACCTTATGGTGGAATTGGTGAGCAAGATAGGTGCCAGACCGCTGTTGATCACAGCGCCAGAGCATGATGATTTTGTGGCTGGGATCAGCCATTTGCCCCTCATATTATCCGCCTCCCTGGTATTGACAACAACTCAAAGCCCTGTTTGGGCGAAAGTGTCCAAGTTAGCTGCCACGGGATACAGGGATGTTGGCCGCTTGGCTTCACAAAACCCGCGAATGAATCGTGATATCTGTCTGACTAATCGAGAGAACATCC
>JBGOWL010000157.1:0-4692 GCA_041478585.1 Dehalococcoidia bacterium
CTCCTTCCTGCTCCCCATATACAGGGCTCTCGGAGCTGTCCATGTCCAGGATGATCCTCTGGTGCCGGGTTCGCATCATGGCCCGATCTACCCATTCAGCATTCAGTTGCTCCAGCCCCTTCTGGTTCTCCTCGGTAACAAGGACTTCAGTCTCAAACCGGCTCAAGGTATTGGTGCTGGCTGCCTGCTTCTCCAGGGCTCGGCGCCCGACCACCGCCTGCATAGCGGGATCCCTGGCCAACCTCAAGGCGTCATTGGTGTCTTCATATCCCGCCAAGCGGCTATACACCGACTGCCGCAACAGCGGTACGAGCTCATGCTGCACATTCCTGCCTCCTCGGGTCTCTCGCAGATAGGTCGGTGCTACCTCCGTCAACTCCAGCGCTCCATCAAGTTCCCGGCAGGCCAGCAGTCCCCCATCCGAAGTAATCCTGGCCCCGTGAAACTCCAGCCTCAACCGCTTATCGAATTGAAGCTTCAGTGCCTCTTTAGCCTTTTCACCCATTGGGTTCCTCCAGCCAGACCCCTTGCCACGAAGCTAAACACAGGGGCCTTTGAAGCTATTTTACCATAGCAATATGCCTAAGTCTCAGTTTGATATGGGAAATGCAGGAGGGTAGCTGTGTCCACCATCCCACTGACCACGTTCATCCACGAGCGCCTGAAGCGTGTGGGTGGCATCCGCATTCATTCAATCCTATCGTGCTTTTCAAGGTTATGCTTTCCGCAAAGTAACTGAATATTGTCTGGTGTATTCGACGACCCACCTTTTGACCATGGAATGATGTGATCGAAGTGCAGGTCTTCAGCGGCTCCGCACTGAGCACATTGTCCACCATCCCGTTTCCACACTTCGAGTTTGACCCATGTTGGAATTACCCGGCGTGTTTTCGGATTGTCCGGCACAGGGGCACTGAAGTCCTCCTCCCCCTCAACGGCAGTGAGTTTGAACTTGAAGACCTGTCGACCTTGTGACTTCTCACGCCAGGAGTCGATCAAGTGAAACACACCATTGTATGACCAGATACCTTGTTTAATCTTCTCGTAGACTCGCACTCTTTCCGGTGGCCGCTTGCCCACTTTGAAATCCCGTGCAGCTTTGTGAAACTTGCCATTTTCCGTGAGTTGCCCGATCGGAGTGATTTCTGGTTGATCCACGCTCTTGGGGTCTCGAAAATGGTAAGATCGAGGAATATCGTGACCTTCGTAGATTATTGTTGATCCATCATCTTCAAAACGGTCGGCATAAGGAGCGCCAGGACGTACAGACATCAGAATGACGGAGTGGTTGCCTCGGAGTTGATAGTTCATGCCGCGCTGCAGACTCACGCCTTCTCGTTGACACATCTCTATGTACGGAATGACTTCGTTAGGCATATTTGCCCGTCCTGGCTAACATTCATTTTCTGCATTATAGCGCAGTACGGTAGCTGTGCCCACCATTTCATTAACCACGTTCGCCTACAAGCCCGTGAAGCATGTGGGTGGCACCCGCCTGTCCCATGATGTCTGGAGTAATCTTCCCGTTTCATCTTAACAGCTTCCTAAAGACAATTTTATGGTCTCCAGGCGTATAGAAGTCAGAAATCTGACAAATGATTTCGTAGCCCTGAGTAAAGTAGAAACGCCTAGTTTTCTCATACCCTAACACGGAGGACGTCTCAATAAGGATCATCCTCCCTTCAGCCTTCTCGATATTGTCTTCAGCGGATGCCATTAGAGTAGTGCCTATGCCTTGCCCCTGTCTCTCCTTGTCCACGGCGATCCAGTACATGTCCCAAGTCCCTTCAGTAAGCGGGGTGGGCCCGTAGCAGACATAGCCCACGACCATCAGGTCAATCTCTGCCACCAGGACATGATAGCCTGACCCGCTGAGGTCACGAAAATAGCTATCGATAACCTCTTCGGCTACAATCACCTCAGTCGGTTTGAATTCAGATGTGGTGCTCAGAATCCTCATGATGGAGGATTTGTCTTCCTGAGCAGCAGAGCGAATTTTGGTAGTCACGGATAGTTTCAGTCTAAGGCAAATGGCACAGTCTTTTCCATTGCACACACTGGAGATCGTCCTTCCCTTTGGGAAGGATTATTCAACAACCTCCACACCGGACGATTCCGCCCAGCTAGAAAGCGCTTGCCTCCCAGAAAACCCATAAATGCGCTTAGCGGCCCCATCCCTCTTTCACCAGGGCATCGTGCAGTTCATCAGGATGATGCCGGCAGTGGTATTCGAGGCGGCTGGATTCAGCATGGGCCTTGCTGTACGGCCAGCCTTTAGCCATAAGGTTGCGCTCATGTAATTCGTGTACGAGCACATAAGGGCGTTCCGGCTCTTCCAGGTCATCGTCTATCCAGACCTCATTTTCCGGCACGAATTCATATACATGGTCATGGCCGCCTTCGGTGAATTCGATGTCGAACACGCTGCGTACCAGGCGCCCATTAACAATCCAAACGCTGACGCCGTCGCTCAGCATTTGCCATAGCTTCTTGTGGACGTCCTTACCTTCCGGCAATTTTCGCCCATGTTGGGTCAAGAGTTTCACATCTCCAGCGCGGCGGCGCTCCTTTCGTTCTGCCTGCTCCGCTGCTGCCAGAGCCTTCTCATACGGTACGCCTTTATCGATGAGGCGGTGCATCACCAACATGTTATTAACAAAGAACTGAAAGTCGTCAGGGTTGGCCGCGTGGTCAATCCAGAGTTCGTTCTCGGGAATATAAGGATACTGGCAGTGCTGGCCGAAGTTGGTAAACTCTTCGTCGGTGTGGCCGCGGATGTAGTTGCCGTCAACGATCCACACCTGTAGATTACCCCGCTCCTCTAGCTTTTCAATGTAAGGCGGTTTTGCTGAAGTTGACATAACATTATATCCTTCAAATTACAACTGTGCGGTAGCACCAAGATGGTTATCTTACCTTATTTTCTTTGCTTTGGACAAAAGAGCCAGAGGTTCCACGTCAGTAAGAGTGATGGACTCCTGGCATGATCCCCCGATAAAGGTCAAGATACGCGCGGGCAGAGTGATCCCAAGAGAAATCGGCAGCCATGGCGTTCTTCATCAAGGTTGCCCACGCCTCTTTCCGACGAAAAAGGGCCAGAGCCCGGTCGACAGCCTCCAGCAAGTCGCCAACGTCGTACGGAGCAAAGACCAAGCCGTTTCCCCTTCCTGTCTTTGGATCTAACTCCTCAATGGTATCCTTCAGGCCTCCGGTGGCTCTGACAACTGGAATCGTTCCGTACCTGAGGCTATAAAGCTGGGTGAGGCCACTCGGCTCGTAGCGGGAAGGCATGAGGAACAAATCAGACCCTGCTACCACCCTGTGGGCCAGTGACTCATCGAAGGTAATCTTTACCCCTACCTTTCCAGGATATATTGCTGGTGCCGTGCTGAAAAACTCCTCATACCGCCTGTCTCCTGTCCCGAGGAGAACGAACTGGAGATCTCGGGACAGCAGCTCATCCATCGCCTCCTCCAAAAGGTCGAAGCCCTTTTGCGCCGTCAAACGCGAGACCATCCCAATGAGCGGGACGTCCGGATTCTCAGGGAGATAGAAACTCCGTTGGAGGTCGGCCTTACAGGCCTTCTTACCTGAAAGATTTCTTGGGCCATATGTTCTGCGGATCAGCGGGTCGGTCTCAGGGCTCCAGATGCTGTAGTCTACGCCGTTGAGAATGCCGACCAGGCTAGCTGCCCGCTCCTGGAAAATGCCCTCAAGCCCGAAACCTTGCTCGGCGGTCTTGATCTCCTCAGCATACGTGGGACTGACTGTCGTGATGGCATCAGAGAAGACCAGGCCTCCTTTGAGGAAGTTTATCTTCCCGTAAAACTCGAGATAGCGGGGGGTAAAGAGGCTCCGTTCAAGGCTTAAGAGATGCCAGTCTAGATCCCGGAAGAGGCCCTGATACCCCAGGTTGTGGACAGTGAGGACGGTCTTCACCCCGGAAAGCTCTGGATAAAGGTGAGTTTGCGCTTTAAGAAAAGCGATGGCGAGGGATGATTGCCAGTCGTGGGCGTGGAGGATTTGAGGTGGATCGAGCTTCAAGACTTCGAGGACGGCCCGGCTGAAGAAGGTGAACCGCTCGGCGTTATCGGGGTAATCACCATCTGGAGTGTTGTAGAGGTGATCTCGGTCGAAGTACCGGTCAGCACGGATGAGGTAAACTGGGATGCCATCCCCTGTCTCTGTTTTCAACAGCGCTCCTTCCTCTCTCCGATGCGAGACGGGGACAGTGAGGCGAACCCCTGTATCCTCCAGCGGGAAACCTCCTTGTAGGACGCATCTGTATGCGGGCATGATCAAGGAGACCCGAAGGCCAAGGCGTTCCAGAGCTCTGGGAAGGGAGCCCATTACCTCGCCAAGACCGCCAGTCTTGGCAAAGGGGGTAATTTCGGGCGAGGCAAGGGCGACATGTAAATCTGGGGCTTGGGAAACGTTTTCCGTTTTGGTATTCGTCTTAGCGCGCTGGTTTGACGCCAATCGAGATGTGCCCAACTCAGCTTTCTGACCGGAAAATCGTGGCTTTGCTGTCATTTGATGAATAGGGAGATCAGACTGCTGCTATGCCCATCCCTTTGGGAACGACTACTATGCCTGTATCTGATATTGTGCAGCCTCTCCTGGTATCCGCCTCATGGTCATAGCCGAGGGATGCGCCAGCCTGAATTCTGGCTTCCTTATCGATGATAGCTC
>JBGOWL010000136.1:0-5004 GCA_041478585.1 Dehalococcoidia bacterium
ACAGTGTAGCGACTCAGGAAGTGAAGGACTATCTTCTTGGCCGATATGGCAGGCCAGCCGGCAAGATGGATGAGGAAGTGAGGAGAAGTGTGGTAGGCGATGAAGTGCTCATTGATGTTCGCCCTGCTGATCTCATCGCCCCCGAGCTGGAAGAGATGCGGCTTGAGGGGCAGAAGTTGGGCATTCTCAAGAGCGAGGAGGATCTTATTACCTATGCCCTCTACCCGCGTGTGGCTATCAAGTTTCTGCGTGGTGAGAGTGTTGAGGAAGTCCTGCCGGAGGAAGGCGAGGAAACCGTCAATGCCGGGGTGACTCCGAAACAGGTGGTTACGGGCGGCACCGCTGACACAGTACCAGCGGAAGCGGAAAGGAAAGCGAAAGCAGCTCTGAGGGCTTTGCTTTGCCCGATGCCGGGGACAATAGTGGCCGTTAAAGTAAAGGTTGGAGACAGAATAAAGAACGGCGATGTAGTAGTGGTGCTTGATTCGATGAAGATGCAGAGTGAGATTCATTCCCCCTACAGTGGAGTGGTAAGAGAGATCAGGTTTCGTCAGGGAGAAAGGGTGCCGGTCAATGGTGTCCTGATGCTGATAGAGCGGGATGGGAGTTAGAGATCCAGTAGCTTGAATTTGCCTGTGCAGGAGCAGTCGCCCCGAACAATTCACCCTCGGTATTCCCCCGAATTTGACGTATCCTGATAGCAGTGAGTATGCTTGTTAGCGTTTGAACCTGGTGTTGCTGTCGGTTAGGAATCAAAGGAGGTAGTGGCAGGTGCAATATAAGAACATTGTTCTGGAGAAGGAAAACCATGTTGTTACCCTTATGTTCAACCGCCCCGAGAAAATGAACACCATCTCGATGGAGATGAGGGAGGAGGTAGTAGCGGCGCTCAACGAGGTGAATGAGGACGACGATGCGCGGGTGCTCATTCTCACTGGTGCTGGCGACCGTGCCTTTTGTGCCGGGGTGGATGTTGGTGTAATGGCGAACCGCATCGCCGGGCAGGTGGAGGAAATGAACCGCCGGAAGATAACCCAGCGAATAGGGTGGCACATCCCGCGGCTGAGGGAGATGAGAACGCCCACGATAGCGGCCATCAATGGTGTTGCCGCAGGTATGGGGGTATCGTTTATCTCCGCCTGTGATATCAGGATAGCCTCGGAGAAGGCCAGGTTCACCTGTGCCTGGGTGAACCGGGGCCTCGTCCCCGATGGCGGTGTAACCTATCTTCTGCCTCAGATAGTAGGCATCGAAAAGGCTCTGGAGCTTTTCTACACCGGTGAGGTCATTGATGCTCAGGAGGCTTTGCGGATTCGCCTGGTGGGCCGTGTGGTTCCCCCTGATGATTTGATGAAGGTGGTCAGGGAGCTGGCCACCAGGATAGCCGCCGGACCGCCCATTGCCCAAGAGATGGCGAAGTATGGGGTCTATAGAGGGCTGGTGACCGATATCGGCGGCACCCTGGACTTCGAGAGCTATGCGGTGAAAGTCTGTACGGCCACCGAGGATTTCAAAGAGGGAGTCCAGTCCTTCGTGGAGAAGCGGAAGCCCGAGTTCAAGGGACGCTAGCCGAGTTAGTACATTTGGCATATATGCAAGACAGAACAGAAACCGTAACGCTGGCGGGAGGTTGTTTCTGGTGTTTGGAAGCGGCTTTTGAAGAGTTGAAAGGGGTAGTGCGCGTGATCTCCGGCTATGCAGGGGGGCATGTTGCTGATCCCTCCTACGCCCAGGTCTGCGGTGGTACTACAGGGCATGCCGAGGTGGTTCAGATCACATTCGACCCTCAGGTCATTTCCTTCCGCGAATTGCTGGAGTTCTTCTTCGATATCCACGACCCCACGACGCTGAATCGTCAGGGAGCGGATGTGGGAACCCAATATCGCTCTGCCATCTTCTACCATACTTCTGAACAAAAGGCCGAAGCGGAGCGGATGATCACAGAACTTGCGGCGTCGGGCGTCTGGGATCAGCCGATCGTCACCGAAGTCAAGCCTTTCGCGGCGTTATATCCGGCCGAGGAGTACCACCAGCAATACTACCGCAAGAACACCGAACAGCCCTATTGTCAACTGGTGATCGCTCCCAAGCTGGCCAAGATCAGCAAGGGTCGCTGAGCCAGTCTGGTGTTTTCATACAAGCCACTTTTATTTCCAGGTCAAAAATGGGGCAGGTACAATGCCACCAGGTCTGAGTCCAGGGGTGGTACAATTGTCGGGGGCAGGCTGACATAGAATCTCAGGCGTTGAGTGCCCATTGTATTTGCGAAGGGTATTCCGGCAGTGCGACAGAAGATACGTAGACACCCTCACCTGTACGAAGCCAATGCCGGCATTTTTCTGAAACGAATCTCAGAAAGGTACGGTCGCGAGCTGACTCTGGCGGCTATTCCGGACGAAGAGTGGCAGGTTCTTGACCGCCGCGGATTTGACCTGGTCTGGCTCATGGGAGTATGGCAGCGCAGTCCGAGTGCCAGACGCGAGGCTCTGCTTGACGTCAATCTGCGCCGGGAGTATGACGAAGCCTTGCCAGGATGGACCGAAGGCGATGTTGCTGGCTCGCCTTATGCCGTCCACTCTTATGTCATTGACTCCGCACTGGGAAGCGAAAGGGATCTCATGGAGCTCAGAGCCCGACTGAATCGTCGTGGCCTTGGCCTCGTGCTGGACTTTGTTCCCAACCACCTTGCCCTGGATCATCCCTGGGTGTCTTCGCACCCTGATCGTTTCGTTCAAGGAGACGAAGCCGATGTGGCTACCCATCACGACTGGTTTTTCTCACCCGATGGAAGAAAACACCTGGCCCATGGCAGAGACCCGAACTTCGCACCGTGGACCGATACAGCACAACTTAACTTCTTCTCAGCAGAACTCAGGCAGGCCCTTGTTCAGGAGCTGCTTCAGATTGCCACAGTGGCAGACGGAGTACGCTGTGATATGGCCATGCTGGCCCTCAATGGCGTTTTCGAGCAGGTATGGGGAGGAGTCCTGAAAGATCACGCACGGCTGGTGACTGAGTTCTGGGCCGATGCCATCGGGGCTGTGAGAAAACAGCACCCAGACTTCATATTCCTGGCCGAAGCATACTGGGGGCTTGAGCGGGAACTCCAGGAAATGGGTTTCGATTTCACCTATGACAAACCCTTCTACGATCGGCTACGGTTCTCCAGTCCTGCAGACATACACAAATATCTCGGTGACAAGAACATCAGGCATGAGCGGGGAGTGCGCTTTATCGAGAACCACGATGAGGCTCGTTCCCGTGTCGTCCTGGGGCGCGAGCGTTGCATGGCAGCCGCGGTTGTCCTGGCAACAGTCCCCGGCCTTCGTCTGTTCCAAGATGGCCAGCTTGAAGGCCTGCGTATCCATCTGCCTGTCCAACTGGTGCGAGAACCCCGGGAGACTGCTGATTCCGAGATAACCCGATTCTATGATCGGCTACTGACGGTCTGCAACGCGCCCGCCTTTCACGAAGGGGAATGGGTGCTCCTGGAAGCGACTACGGCTCGGGAGGGAAATCACAGCCACCAGAATCTACTGGCCTGGTCATGGTGCTCTGACAGCCAGTTGATGACTGTCATCATCAACTATTCCGCTGATCGGTCGCAGGGCAGGCTGGTGCTGCCCATAGAACTGGAAGAGGCAGGTGGCGTTGCATTGCACGACGAAATCGGTGGAGAAACGTACATGGGCGATGCCAATGAGTTGCGTAGCCAAGGATTCTACGTTGATCTCGGGCCCTGGCGTGCCCATATACTAAACCTGGCGAACGGCCGGCCATTGGCGGTGTAGATCGGTCTGAACCTGACCAGCCCCAGCCTGTTGCAGAAGTTCACCCTGAGATGCAGAAACACGTTCTCACTCTTCCTCACTTCGGCTCCAAGCCTTGCCTGGAGCTCGGCCACTTTGGGCATCATTTGCTGCTTTGTTCCTCTAACATCAGTTGACCCAACGGGCAGTGATTCTGGCTACAGCTTGGATGGCGTGACAACATGTGCCCATCACCGCACGTTGAACTCTGTCCTCTCTTGTGCTATAATCTTCGTGAGTATTGAGACATGGCTTATGAAACATGTTTTATGTCACAGCATAATAGGTCGGAGAGCCTGGCTTGTCAAGGATTACTGTGGAACAACTACATACAGGATTGCTATGCCTAAGTGGACGTTTCTGACCAATCATGCGCTGGTGGTGAGCTTCCTTGCAAGGCACCCGCGGATAACGGCAGTGGAGCTGGCACAGGCCATAGGCATCCGTGAGAGAGCCATCCGCAAGATAATTGCTGACCTTGAGGCCGACGGATACATAAGAAAGAAGAGGGAGGGCAGAGGGAACACCTACACCATCAATCTCGATCTGCCATTACGCCATGAAACGCATCAGCACGTTGCCATCGGCAATTTCCTGGAGGCTCTGGCCTGGGAGAGAATTGAGGGGAGCCACCAGTCTCCAAAACCTAGAGTCCGACAGCTCAAGCAACGGAGGTTGCCAACCGGGCACCGGGCAAGCTCGCGTGATGCGCGAGTCTCTAAGTCCCCGCCAGACAAGGCTGGTTGACAGGCAGACGGCGTGCGACGGCCGGCAGAAGCCCAATATGTCCCTATCTCTTCTCCCTTCAACAATTGCCAGACTCTGCGGCAGGAAAATGACAGGTATGTGGGTAAGGTGATCGAGTAATGAGGGTGCTCCAGGCAATTTTCGCGTTTGCGTTACTTCTTGGTTTGATTGCTGGTATTGCGGTGGCTATGAGGTATTCAACCAACATAGCTATTGCCGTACCCATCATCGCATTGGGGCTGGCGTTTGCACTTCAGAAGTACGTCGCCAGTTTCTTTGGCTATTTTCACATCCTCATCTCGAAAATCTACCGTCCTGGGGACAGAATTCGAATTGGCAGTATCAAGGGTGATGTTCGGTGGGTGGGCCTGATTCACACTACTTTGGAGGAAGTCGGGGAGGATGAGAAACTGGGTGGCGAACTCACCGGCAGGATACTGCATGTTCC
>JBGOWL010000099.1:0-6203 GCA_041478585.1 Dehalococcoidia bacterium
AGCCTTTGACAACCATTAACCATTGCGATATAAGAGTATGGGAAATTTTCATCTAGTACCTTGAGAAATGGGGGCTGGAGATGTCAGAAGATCTCAGAAATCAGATCAGTGACTATATGGACAACTGCCCGGTGTGTGTTGTGGCTACCGCCAGTGTCGATGGTCAGCCAAGCGCTTCCATTGTCTATTTCAAGCGATCTGGACCGGACATATACTTCAATACTGCCAGAGCCAGCCAGAAGGTGCAGAACATCCTGGCAAATCCCAGAGTGGCCATTGTGATGCAGGAAGACGCACCTGTCCCCAGATCGGATATGGAGATCAAGGGGATCCAGGCTATCGGAATGGCCAAGGTATTAGGCGATGGTGAAGCCACCGCAGTGCCCAAGGCAGTGCTGACCAGACACCATGCCTTCAACCGCTGGAAGGCAGGTGCTTCGGCGATTGTCAAGATAACCCTGTCCGAGATATACCTGATTGACTATTCCATGGGGTTGCGCCATAGAGATCTTCTCAGACCCTAGTTGAGGCACCTGAATTGAGCGAATAGAACATGGATTTGGTGGCCTACTGCGGGCTCTATTGCGGAGACTGCGTGATGCACAAAGGTGAGGTAGCCGATCTGGCCCGAGATCTGCGCAAGAAGCTGAGAGAAACCAAGTTCGAGCGAGTGGCCAAAGGGCTATCGAAGATCTTCAAAGACCTGGAGAACTATGAACAGTGTTACCAGGTGCTGGGCACCATGGTCAGACTGCGCTGCCGAAGGGCTTGCCGCCAAGGGGGTGGTCCACCGTCCTGCAAGATGAGGAATTGCTGTCAGAGGAAGGGCATCCAGGGCTGCTGGGAGTGTGAAGAGTTCGAGACATGCCAGAAGCTGGAGTTCCTCAGGGCTGTCCACGGAGAGGCCCATCTGAAGAATCTCAGGAAGATCAAGAAACAAGGGATATCGGGTTTTGTAGAGGGTCCCAGGTACTGGTAGGAATATTCAGCCAAGCCTGACTAGACCTCTGCCAGGAGCACCGTGTAATTCTTACCATAGACCTTGGCACAAGCCGGGCAGGTAGTGTAGAAGAAGAAAACGTTCTTCATATCCCTGCCCTTCGATTTGACATACTGCCTCATCTCCTTGACCCACCTGCCCGTGTCCTTGAATGGGCCTTCGAAGACCTTGCTAAGAAAGGTTCCCGAGACTCGCGCCATTTCCGCGCCGGGCACTTCTTTGGTCACGGCAATATAGAGGTCAGCTCCAAAAAGGGATTTGGCCTCGTAAAGCATGAGAGGCTCGGGGGCAAGGGCATCCGCCTCCTTTATTCTGGTCATGTTCTTCAGCATCACCTTTCCAAAGCCCAATGGAATGTGAAGGAAAGTCCGAACATGATTTTTGAGGAACAACCTGTCCTCAAAAATCACCTCCTTGTTATCCCAGGGCACCGGATTGAATCTAGGGCAGCATCCTGTCTCAGCCTGCTCATAGAGTTTGTCCATAGCGATCATCTCCTTTCAGTAGATCTCCTGCATTCTAGCAACTCATCCGATGACTGTAAAGTCGAGAGCTTGCGCCCCTACACTTCACCCCAGACGTGTTGTACAATGGCAGCGACATGAAGAAGATCATTCTGGCATCGGCATCCCCGCGCAGGAAGGAATTACTGAAGCAGCTCGGGCTGCAGTTTGAGATGGCGTCGAGCAACTGCGAGGAGTGCATCGATTCCGCAGCAGAACCACACGAACTGGCCAAATCGCTTTCCCTGAAGAAAACCCTTGCGGTAGCTGAAAAGCATCGGGGTTCCCTCATTATCGCGGCAGATACCTTCATTGTCTTTGAAGGGAGAATACTGGGCAAACCGCACTCGGAAGCTGAGGCTATGGAGATGCTGCGTACCTTGAACGGCAAGGCGCATTCAGTGATCAGCGGCTTCACTATTTTGGATACCGAGACTCACAAAGTGTTTTCCAGATCAGTGGAAACCATGGTCCATATGAAGAGACTGACCCCTGATGAGATTGAGGCCTATGTCAGATCAGGGGAACCACTGGGTAAGGCCGGAGGCTACGCCATCCAGGGGGTGGGGGCGGTCCTCGTGAAGAAGATTGAAGGCGACTACTTCAACGTGGTGGGGCTTCCCCTGAGTGCCCTGGCTGAGAGCCTGAAGGAATTTGGTATTCACGTATTGTAGAAGAGCGACTCCTTTCGTTTTCGACTGCACCGCCAGGAGGCAGACAGCACATGCAGAATCCTCTGACAATAGCGGCTACTTCGTCTGGCCAAACACTCTGCGGGAGGCATGTTCGCCGGCGACGTAGCCCGTGGAAAAGGCAGCCTGGAGGTTATAGCCACCGCTGGCACCGTCCAGGTCAATTACCTCGCCACAGAAGAAAAGCCCCTTCACCAAGCGGGAGGCCATGGTCTGCGGGTCGACCTCTTCGAGTGAGACACCTCCGGCGGTCACCATGGCAGAAGCCATGGGCCGCGGTCCCTTGATGTTGAACCTCAGAGACTTGAGCAAGTGTAAGAGCCGATCCCGCTCCCCAGCGACAACCTGGCTGCCCAGCCTGTCAGATGGAATGCCCGCCATGCGAACTAAGGGATCAATCATCTTGCCCGGCAGCAGCCCATCAAGCAGATGGCGGATGCCTCTCTTGCTGTAACGATCGAAGTCACCCTGCAATCGCTGGCGCAGTTGCTCTTCGCTAAGGTGGGGAAAGAGGTCAATGGAAACGCTGACCGGACCATGTTCCAGTGCATCTGCGATGGCAAGGCTCATGAGCAGGGCCACGGGGCCACTGATGCCGAAATGGGTCAACAGCATCTCGCCGCTGCGGCTTTCTATTATGGAGCGTGGCGGTTTCCTGCTTGGCACACCCCGCCCATAATCCCTGGAGGGCACGTGCGGAGCATCTATTTCTTCGGCGGGGCATCGATAGGCAGTGAGACGAACACTGGGCAGACTAACGCCCTGCACGCTCCTGGCAAGTCCAGCCTCCTGAACGATGAGCGGAACCAGGGCAGGGCGCAGCTTGACTACTGTGTGGCCAAGCGCAGACGCCAGGCGATAACCATCGCCACTGGAGCCTGTTTTGGGGTAGGTAGCACCTCCGGTGGCCAGGACCACTGCAGAAGCCGGGTATTCCTGGTGGTCCGTCCAAACTCCAATAACCCTGCCCCTTGCCGCATGTATCGCCGTCACACTGGCACGGGTGATCAGTCGGACGCCACCCTCGGATATGTAGCCCTCCAGAGCCCTGACAACGTCATCTGCACAATTGGACACAGGGAAGATGCGACCATCTGGCTCAACATCGGTCCTCACGCCATAGCGCGACAGGAGAGCCAGCAGGTCGTCCCGAAAGAACTGATGAAAGGCACTGTAGAGGAAGCGTCCGTTGGGACCGTACATGGTTATGAAGGTCTCCAGCTCGCTGGCGTTGGTCAGATTGCAGCGGCTTCTGCCACTGAGACGAAGCTTGTTGCCAGGACGCTCCGTCTTCTCCAAGAGGAGGACACGGGCACCCAGTTCCGCTGCCCTACCTGCGGCCATCATGCCGCTGGCCCCAGCGCCAATGACTACGATCTGCTTTATGATTTTGTCCCTATCCACTGGCATCAATTCGTCAAAGTGGAATGGCTGGCGGGGCAGGGTATGTGCCGAAAATCAGACGGCAGAGCGCGTCAAGGGTTTTCATGATTTTCGTAGGGCTGGCTGTCCTCCCGGAGGCTATCCAGAATCTCCTTTGCTTTCTCTGACTCAGAAGCCAGCACATGGATCTCGCACTGCGTGTTCCATGTAAGGGCAAACGTAGCGGCTGCAAGATCATCTCTCTTCACCAGGCAACGGATGCCCTCATCCTCGAGGACTTCTTTCCACAGGGCTGCCGTCACTTCGTCAGGGGCTGTGGCGATATGCACCAATGGTTCATGACCTTTGTCTCTCCCGACCGCTTCAGGTACGGGCAGGTCAGACACCAGATAAGAGCCGCAGTCCGGACAGGTCTTCACCCAGTCCTGAAATTCGTGGTGACATTTGGGGCAGTGGGCCATGGTTCTATATCCGCAAGATACTCTTGAGTTTATGAATGCTACGCTGGCTGGGGATCCACCACGGGGGTGTTCTTGGGGTTGGCACGGGCCTGCCTCTGGACAGGCATCAGGTCACAGAAGTAGAAACGGTTGTCCCGCAGGACAACCTCTCCCTTCTCGCACCGTATCTTCCGTCTGAATATCGGCCCATCGTAGACAAACGAGTGGAACTCTCCGTTTTCGCCAGAGGGATCAACAGCAGAAGGAAGGTCTGCCAGAAACTGCCTGTCAAAGACTCTGCCTGCGAAGGACTTAGCGAGAGCAGTGGAGTCAACACAGGTGACAATGGCCTTGAAACCCAGGTCGATGAACCGATTGGCCAGGCGCTTCGAACCTTTCCTCCACAAGGGAAAGAGTCCGTTCATACCGATCTTAGAGAGATTGCGCTCCCGATATTTTCTCACATCCTCAAGGGAGATATCCCCAAATGCTACAGAGGAAACACCCATGCGCCGATAGCGGGTCAGCATTTCTTTCATCCTGGATTCGTACTCTTCATCAGACGACTTACTGCTGATATAGACCCTTTCCACAGGGATTCCGAGGGACCTGGCCTGCCGGCCGAGAAGTGCACAGCGAACCCCGTGCATGCTGACGCGGTCGTAGTCTTCTGTCACCGTAGTCAGCAGGGCAGACACCTCATAGCCGAGGGTGGTCTGCAACTCGTAGAGAGCCAGGGCGCTATCCTTGCCACCGCTCCAGGCAAGGATGACCTTCTCAGTTGTCATGGCTTCGATACCACACAGGCCGCGTACATCAAACCTGGATCACTCCTATCAGAATGCCTTTGGCGCTTCGACTTTGCTCCGTGCTATTGGCACGGAAACGGGCATTCAGTTTCCAGAACTCCGGATCCCGGGTTTGTCGACTATGCGTATTTCCGTTCGCTGGTGAAAATGGTCTTCAAGCGGGACCACCAAGAAAGGCGTCTAATCTCAGTTCCCTGTTTCGGTGCCTCAAGGAGCTTCAGATTCTGGGTCAGCGCCATGATGATGGTATCCAGTCGGCCCACTTCCTGATGAAGGAAGGATAGCGCTTCCTGAGGGCCTCTGTGGAAATTCCCAGGATGTGGGCTGCTTCGGCGATGCTGACCGTCCTGTCTGTCATGGATGAGTGGTTCCCTCCTCTTCGTCCAGTTTTCCCCCGCACGTCATTTTACGCTTCCACCAAAAACAGCGCAATATGGATGAGAGAAACCGTGAAGACATGTACTGTACGCATACAGCCAGAATCATGGTAGATTCCTGCTCCCCTTTTCCAGGAAGCCAAGTTACGCAGGAATGACAGTCTACAAGCAAGAGTTCAACCCAGCGGGTGCCAGCAGGCGAAGACACGCATGTTGCCTCCAGATTCCAGCGGCGGCTCCATAATCTTGCAGGACTCCGATGCTCGAGAACAGCGAGGGTGGAACCGGCAGCCCGAAGGTGGATTGGCCGGACTGGGCACTTCGCCCGGCAGAATAAGCCGTGCCCGCTTTGTCTTGGGATCCAGAATGGGGGTGGACAAGACCAGGGCCTGGGTGTAGGGATGTCGGGGACCATGAAATATGTCCAACGGCTGGCCTATCTCGACTATCTTGCCCAGATACATGACCACAATGATATCGCAGACGCTCTCAGCCACGATGAGGTTATGGGTGATATAGAGATAGGTCAGGTTCTGATCATGCCTGAGCTTCTCCAGCAGATTCAGGATCTGCGCCTGCACCGATACATCCAGGGATGACGTGGGTTCATCCAGCACGACGAAGTCCGGATTGGTGGCCAATGCCCGGGCAATGGCTATCCGCTGCCGCTGCCCTCCGCTGAACTGGTGGGGATAGCGGCTCATGTGCTGTTCAGCAAGCCCAACCTGGCCCAGTATCTCAGCCACCCTCTCGGTAGCCCGTTTGCCTCGCATTAGCCCGTGCACCGTCAATGGCTCGGCAATGATGTCCCTGATCTTCATCCTGGGGTTAAGGGAAGCATAGGGGTCCTGTTGCACCAGTTGCATCCGCCTTCTGATGGCCTTGAGCCTGCTTCCAGAATAGACAGCCAGATCATGCTCTCGCCTCAATGCTTTGAGCTGTGAATGGCCATCAGTGGACTGCTCCAATGCGGTTAACTCCGCTATGACCTCGGCAGGC
>JBGOWL010000068.1:0-7180 GCA_041478585.1 Dehalococcoidia bacterium
CCTGTAGAATACCGGCACCTCCATAGCTAGCTTCTCCTGGTCACCGTAGAGGGCGCCTATGAATTCCTTGTAGCGGTCCTCTACAAGACGTCTTCTCAGCTTCATGGTGCGGGTCAACTCTGCCTCATCGGGATCAAGCTCCTTGGGCATGTTGATAAACCTCTGAATACCCTGTCTCTCCGGGAGCTTAATATTGAGGTTCTTCACCTCACTGCCTATTAGCTGACAGACCTCTGGTTTCTGTGAAAGGTCTGCGAAGGTGGTATAGGCGATTCTTTTTCTCTCAGCCCAATGGCCCACGTTGTCGTAGTTGATGTTGATGACAGCGCCTATATAGCTCCTGGTCTCATCTCCGACAACAAAAGCGTCCTTGATATAGGCGCTGAATTTCAAGCGGCTTTCAATATACTGGGGAGCAAACGTAGTGCCATCGGAGAGGCGGTTCATGTACTCCAGCCTGTCGAGATAGTAGAGATGGCCGTCGTCGTCGATGTAGCCTGCGTCACCAGTGTGATACCAGCCCCCGGCAAAAGCCTCCTCAGTGGCCTTGGCGTTCTTATGGTAGCCCTGCACACGAGACGGACCCCTGGCCAGGATCTGGCTATCGTCCATAATCCTCACAATGGTATTGGGGTAGAGTACCCCTACGGAGTCAACCTTAATGTCACTGCCGGTGTGTTGTGAGACTCCGATCTCGCTTGATCCATAGAGCTGACGCACGTCCACCCCGATAGCAGTGATCAGTCTGAAAACATCCGGTCCCAGTGCTGATCCTGCAGTGAAAGCAAGGCGGATCTTGAGCAGCCCAAGCTTATCCCTTAAGGGATCGAAGACTGCGAGCCTGGCGAACCAATACGGTATTCTCCAGAAGATTCCCAGCTTCTCCCCTCTGAACTTGGCATCGGCAGCCTTGTAGGCTATGGGCAAGCATGCTCGATACAGCCACCTTTTCATAAGAGTGGTCTCAGCGATCTTGTTCTGGATGTTGGCGGCGGTCATCTCCCAGAGTCGGGAGGGATACATCAGCAGAGTGGCCCCTATCTCCCTGATATTGGCCTGCACCGTTTCCTGAGATTCGGGGAAGCTCATTTTGACACCACGGTTCAAGCTAGCCAGGAAACCAAGGCCCTGCTCAGCGCTCCATCCTGGCAGGATAAAGGAAACCCACTCATCAGTCTCGGAGATGCGGTTCAGAGAATAGAAGGAGTCGTTTGTAGAGAAGAGACTGGCATAGGTTACTATGGCGCCCTTGGGGAGACCGGTCGTGCCTGACGTGTACATTAGCAGAGCCAGGTCGCCCTTTCTGCCTTTGGCAATACACTCCTCGAATAACGCCGGGCGCTCCGCTCCATACTTCACCCCGATATCTGAAACGGCATCAAAACTGGCTAGGATAGGGTCATCATACCAACGCAGACCCTTGGCATCCCAGTAGATTACCTTCTTGACTAATGGTAACTCATCCTTGATCTGGAGAATCTTATCCACTTGCTCCTGATCCTGAGCCACCACCACCTTGGCGTCGGAGTGCTGTAGGAAGTACTTCACCTCGTTTGGGCCGCAGTTGGAAAATACGCCTGTGACTACTCCGCCGGCTGCCTGGGCAGCCAGCTCAGCCCAGAACCAGTGAGGGTCATTGTCGCCCAGGATGGCCATTGTATCGCCGCTCTGGAATCCGAGGCTCATCAGCCCCAGTGAGAAATTCTTCACAGTCTGGTAGCCTTCTCTCCAGGTGTATTCTCGCCAGAAGCCGAGCTCTTTCTTCCGCATCCAAACCTTATCGGCCCATTTCTGGTAGTTGGCCAACAGCAGTTTGGGTGACGTGAGATCAGCCTCAGTGCTGACAGCTACGCCCATCTGGTATCCATAACCTTCTTATAGTCCTGTGGAAGCGCACCTTTGGGCAGGAATTCTATCTGGTCCATTCTGAGCTTGAAAACGTCCTGACAGCGTCTGTTGATGGCCTCGGATAGCGAGTCGCGGTCTACGCCAGGTTCCGTCTCGACACTCAAAGTTATGCGATCTCTGTGCTCCTCCAGCCTGAGCACGAGCTGATATTTGGTGACTTGGGGCAACTTGGAGAAGGCTTCGTCTACCTCCTTCATATGCACAAACATGCCTTTGACTCTTACATGTTCGCCGATCATGCCGAGGATTCGGGTTATCCTCGGTGCCGTTCGGCCGCACGGACAAGGTTCGTCAGTGTATGAGGCCAGATCGCCGGTGCCAAACCTGACCAGTGGGTAGACCTTGCTGAAGAGCGTGACTACGATTTCGCCTTCCTCCAGAGGCCTGACCTGCTTTCCCGTCTGCGGGTCGACAATCTCAATGATGCACTCTTGATCATCGTAGTGATAGCCATTGCCCAAGCCACAGTCGTAGGCTACTGCCCCAATATCAGCGGTGGCGTAGCCGTCGCCGACTGCGAGCCCGTACTTGTCTTCGAACACCTTCCTCAGGATCTGGATATGTCTCTCTCCGCCACCAGTGGTGAATTTGAGATTGAAATCTCGCTTGATGTCGTAGCCCATCTCCTCCGCCTTCTTCAGGATAGTCATGGTGAAGCTGGGGAAACTGAAAATGGCCGTAGCCTTGAGGTCGTGGAGTATCTTGACCTGAAGTTCGGTCTGCCCAATACCTGCGGGCACCACTGTGCATCCGAGGACATCCAATGCATCGGTCATGAACAGCCCTGCAGGAACCATATGGTAGGCTGTGGAGACCATCACTATATCGCCGGGCTTCGGCACGCCCATTCTGACAAACCCTCTGACGGCTGCCGTGACGCGCTCCGCGCCCCAAGCGTCGTAGATAGGGCCGGGAGAAACATATATTCTTCCGAGGGAATTCAAGGGAACGGCCAGCAGCCCTCCAAATGGTGGGTCTGCCTGTTGCAGCTTGACCAGATCGTCCTTCGTAGTAACGGGCAGTCGCTCCAAATCCCCGATGCCTCTGATAGCCCTAGGGGAAACGCCGGCATAATCAAAGTTCTTCTTTACTGCCGGGGCATGCCTGTAGGCAAAACGGACCTGTTTCCCCAGCCTCTGGTTCAACCACTCCTCTCTCTGGGGTAGTGGTATTTTCTCCTTTGACTCATCATAGAGGGCTGCCAACTGTCTGGAACTCAGCCGACGCAACATCGTTTACCTCCCAAGCAATGCTTCTGTGAAGAACCTCCCAAGGTAGCCAGCGACGTCTGTCGCAGGGCAGAACTCGTCACGTGCGGGGTGGTGGCCCTGGCCCTCTCTCTGTGGCCCAGGGTTTGTGGAGTGGGCAGGCCGTTGGGCAAGATGTTCTTCACCCCTACCTCTTTGTCTCGACGCTTGGCTGGGTTTCCAAGGCAGCCTTTGGACAGAGCATCATACCAGTGTCGATCCATGTGGCTGTGGGGTGGAGCAAGTTGGCCTGCCAATCCAGCAGTAACCGTCCAATTGGGGAGATGTTTCGACTGGGGGCAGGAACCAGGAGACGACTGCAGACCTCTGGTATAGCTACCATTGGCAGCACCTTGCTTTCGAACCAGGCAGTCGCATGTTCCTCCTTATGGTGGGCCGCGACATCGTCCTCATCGACATGCAGCAGCAGCGCTGTGGGAACACTGCCAAGCAGTCCGTCGGGCTTAGTTGACCAGACTACTCGGGCGTGCTGGCATATGCTACTGGTCTTCTATTCTCTCAATATCTCAAAGAGGGCTATCGTTGTCAAGTCAAGAGTGCGGTGGGTCGCGCTTGGCATGCGGTGAGACGACAGACGACATGACATAGAAGACTCAATGCAGAGCGAGCATCCCAATCATAGCAGGTGAGCATACGGGAAAAGACCGGGAGCACCTCAGCAGTGCCCCCGGCGGACCAAGTAAACCTGTAAGCCGGGTTTTGTAGCCAGACCTGTTGCGGCCAGGCTGGTGACCATCTATCTAGCCCTGGCGTTGCCACCAGGATCGAGCGACCAACCCGAGGACATCGGTCGGGCAACCTCACGGTCCTCCTATTTGGTCTTGCTCCAGGTGGGGTTTGCCTAGCCGGCTGATCGCTCAGCCGCTGGTGAGCTCTTGCCTCACCGTTTCACCCTTGCCCTGGCATAGCCAAGGTGGTATGTTTCTGTGGCACTTTCCGTAGGGTTGCCCCTCCTGGGTGTTACCCAGCACCTTGCCCGATGGAGCCCGGACTTTCCTCCCTTTCAGGGTTAATGTCCCCTGAAACGGCGGCCACACAGCTTACTTGGTTCTAGTGCAAGTTTATCATTTTCTGGCCATGAATTGAACAACGTGGCGATTATCAAGGGCTCTATTTGCGAGTGAGTCGGCAGGGGCATTCTGGTGGCGTGGGATGTGGCTTATAGTATATGTCTTGTAGGTTGACAGCAGCCGAGTTGCCTTTTCAAATAGCGGTTTCAGATTGGCATTACGGACCCTGTAGTTGCCCTGAATCTGCTCCACCATCAGTTTTGAGTCTGTCTTGATGTCTACATGGTCGGCCGCGAATCTGGCAACTTCCTCCAGTCCGGTGATGAGAGCTCTATATTCTGCCTGATTATTGGTGGCCTCTCCAATATAGTGTGAAATCTCCATTCTGGTTGAGCCTTCATGACCTTGTATGACAATGCCTATTGCTGCGGGACCCGGATTGCCTCGGGAGGCACCATCCACATATATAATCAGGCGGTTCTCTGGACTGACCATCTTCTAGTCTCCCAGTGGATTTCAGCCGGCAGGCAATGACAGACAGCCTACAGATGCTGCTAACCCAGGCAGAGGACACGGCCGCAGCTACCGCACTGAACGAGATCTCCTGCTCTGGCTTGGGTTAGTTCACTTAGAGGAACAGCGATCCTGCAACCCTGACATCTCCCCTGTTCTATCCTGGCCACCGCCAGCCCTTGCTTTCTGCCTCGCACGTTTTCATAGAGCTTGACATAGGCAGTGTCGATGGTGTGTAGAAGTCCATCTCTTCTTTGCCTCGTTGCCTCCAGAACCGTGCTCAATTCGGCTTTCTCTGAGAGCAGTCGCTGTTGTTTTTCGGTGCACTCTTTCTCAAGTGCGGTGACATGGGCGGTCTTCTGGGTTATTTCCTTCTGCAATGCCTCGATGTGGCTCATTGTTTCAAGCACCTTGTCTTCTTCCTGCCTCAATTGGCTTTTCAGTTGACTCGCCTGCTGCTGCATGCTGACAAGCTCCTTGGGGTTCTGGACTGAGCCAGCGTAGAGCTTTTGCTGAATAGGCTTGAACTTGGCTTCGAGGTCATCCACCGCCCATTCTCCCTTTTTCTGCTTGTCCTGCAATGCAGCGAGGCCTTGCAGTGTTCCCTCGAGAGCTGCTCTGGCGTTTGCCAGCGGCTCATCATGTTCAAGCTGATATTCCACTTGTGAAAGGATTTCAGTCGTTTTTGCCAGATCGAGGTCGAGTTGCTGTAGTTCGTACAACCTTCTTCCGAGATTCATCGTGTGTTCCCTCTTGTGGGGTGCTGGTCAGCAGAGGTTATCGGCAATATCAGTTCTGTACGATGGTGGAATCTCATTAGTTGAAAGCCTTCGTGTGTTCTATTATAATCCTTTCGTTGAGAAAGAGGGAAATCTTGCTTAGAACCCACAGTTCCAGTGATCTAACCATTGAGTCTATTGGCCAAACGGTGACCCTTGCTGGCTGGGTGCATCGGCGGAGAGACCATGGAGGGCTGATATTCATCGATCTTCGCGATAGGGACGGCCTCATCCAGGTTGTATTTGACCCAAGAGTATCTGCAGGAGGGCATGGGATAGCGGATACTCTGCGGAACGAGTATGTAGTCCAGGTTTCGGGCGAGATTGGTCGCCGTCCTTCGGGTACGGAGAATCCGAAACTGGCCACGGGCCAGATCGAGTTGGCAGGCAAGAGTTGCAGAGTTCTGAATACATCAAAGACCCCCCCGTTCTATATTAATGAAGACGTGGAAGTAGATGAGAGCCTTCGTTTAGAGTACCGCTATTTGGACCTGCGCCGGCAGCGGATGAAGGAGAATATCATTCTCCGTCACCAAGTAATGAAGTACCTGCGGGACTTCTTGAATGCCAGGGGATTCCTCGAAATTGAGACTCCCATCCTGATCAAGAGCACCCCCGAGGGGGCGAGGGATTTTCTTGTGCCCAGTCGTCTTCAGAGTGGGAAATTCTACGCGCTACCCCAATCGCCTCAGCAACTCAAGCAACTACTAATGGTGGCTGGCTTTGAGAAGTACTATCAGCTAGCCAGATGTTTCCGTGACGAGGACTTGCGTGCTGATCGTCAGCCGGAATTCACTCAACTGGACCTGGAGATGAGCTTTGTGGAGCAGGAAGACATACTGATTTTGATGGAGGACATGTTTACCTGTCTGGTGGAGACGGTCAAGCCCTCAATGAGGCTTCTCAAACCTTTTCCTCGCCTATCCTATGATGAGGTAATGGCACGGTACGGGACTGATAAACCTGACGTTCGGTTTGGTTTGGAGCTCAGGGATTTGACTGATATTGCAGCGGGATCCCGGTTTGGTGTTTTCCGCAGCGCAGTCCAAGGAGCTGGGAGGGTGAAGGGCATTTGTGCTCCGGGATGTGGCAGCTATACCAGAAGTCAGCTTGATGAGTTGATAGGATTGGCAAAGACTTATGGAGCCAAGGGGCTGGTGGCATTAGCTTTGATCAGTGATGCTGAGGGGTTGGCCGTGGATAAGGCAAGTTCTGCAGCAGCAAAGTTCATAAGCCCAGAGGAATTGAGGGGAATGGCCAATCGCTTTGGAGCAAGGGCAGGGGATCTTCTTCTGATTGTTGCTGATCAGGCGTTGACAGTTGATAAGGTATTGGATCAATTGAGGCGGGAGATGGGGCGTCGGCTTGGTCTCATTGATCCTACCCTCCTTGCGATGGTTTTTGTGGTTGATTTTCCGCTATTTGACTGGAGTGAGGACGAAAAGCGGTGGGATCCGATGCATCATCCTTTCACTGCCCCGAAGGAAGGAGATATTCCGCTATTGGACACAGCACCCGGTGCAGTGAAGTCCTGGGCCTACGATGTTGTCTGCAACGGCTACGAAATCTCCAGCGGAAGTATCCGCATCCACAGCCGTGATCTGCAAGAAAAGATATTTCGATTGCTTGGCTACAGTCAGGAGCGAATAGAGCTTCTTTTTGTGCAGCTACTTCGGGCGCTGGAGTACGGAGCACCGCCTCA
>JBGOWL010000249.1:0-3163 GCA_041478585.1 Dehalococcoidia bacterium
CGAGCATTTTATGATCGAAGCACACAATAAGGGCAGTCTAACGATTACCGCAGAGAGAGTAGGAGACATGGTGAGGATTTCCTTCAGTGACGATGGTCCGGGCATATCCAGTGAAAACTTGGTACATGTCTTCGACCCGTTTTTCACCACCAAGGAGGTGGGCAAAGGGACCGGACTGGGTCTTAGCATCTGCTATGGGATTGTCAGTGCCCATGGTGGTCGGATACGGGCTGAAAGCGAATTGGGGAAAGGGGCCACCTTTATTGTAGAACTGCCTATTAGACAAGAGGAGCAATAAGATGAAAAACTCAAGTGCAAAAGTAACGAGAATGCTGGTAGTCGAAGACGAACCTACCATCTGCAGAGTCTGCTCGCAAACGCTTAACAGCGAAGGATTTGAGGTGGACATCGCCGCCAACGGCAGCATAGCCGAGGACATCTTGGACAAGAAGAAATACGACCTGGTCCTCATTGATATCAGGACACCAGTGATGAACGGCAAGCAGCTATATCAATCCATCCTTCGGAAGCATCCGGAGCTAGTCAGCTGTGTCATATTCACCACCGGAGATGTGCTAGGCGGTGACACCCTTAGCTTTATAGAGCAAGCCGGCAGGCTATTCTTGCCCAAACCGTTTACACCTGATGAACTCAAAAGTGTGGTGGGGGAAGCCCTAAAACGGATAGGAAAATGACTACCAAACAGCAGCATAAGGTCCTCATCGTTGATGACGAAGCAGTAATAAGGAAGATCTTACAGCAAAGGCTATCGTCTGAAGGTTACCACTGCGAGGAAGCCAGAAGTGCCGCGGAAGCCCTGGAGTCCCTCGCAAACGACCCAGCGGACCTAGTGGTGCTGGACATCAAGATGCCGGGCAAATCTGGAGTTGAGCTCCTGCCAGAGATAAAACTCAAATATCCTGACACTGTTGTAATCATGGCGACTGCAATCATGGATACCACTACCGCCATCAAGTGCATCAGAGAAGGAGCCTACGACTACGTGGTCAAACCCTTCAACTTAGATGAAGTTGCTCTCAGTGCCGATCGGGCTCTCGAGAAAAGGAAGTTGGAACTCGAAAATAGAGCCTATCAGCAGTATCTGGAGGAGATGGTTGCGGCCAGAACTGCAGAACTCAAGGAAGCTATTGGGAAGATAAAGCTAGCTTCACTGGACACCATCTACCGGCTGGCACGAGCCGCAGAGTATAAGGATGAGGGTACTGGTGCTCATATCAAACGGATGAGTCAATACAGTGCGAGTATTGCCCATAGAATGGGCTTGAGTGATAGCGACGTGGAAAACATACTTTACGCCGCCCCCATGCACGATGTGGGCAAGATTGGCATCCCGGATCACATACTACTTAAGCCTGGAAAGCTCGATGCAGAGGAGTGGAAAATCATGAAGCAGCATACGGCAATTGGTGCTGAGATTCTCCGGGGTGCTGACGCTGAATTCATCCGTCTGGCAGAGGTCATCGCCTTGACTCATCACGAGAAGTGGGATGGCAGCGGCTATCCTCAAGGCCTTCGAGGCACAGGGATTCCTTTGGTTGGGCGCATTGTCGCCATCGCCGATGTCTTTGATGCCCTGACATCAGCACGGCCCTATAAAGAAGCAATTTCAGTAAAAAAATCGCTCGAAATCATTAAGCAGAGCCGCGGCAGCCATCTTGATCCCGACGTTGTCGATGCTTTCTTCGCTGTCCAAGTGGAAATACTGTCAACCATGGAGACATACAGAGATCAAGAACAGAGTGCGCTCCTTTCGATGGTTGTGGGAGAGAGTCCGCCTAGCATGCCTGGGGACAAACCGCTTTAGATGGTAATCTGACAGGCAGGAACGCTGAAATGACGATGAAGGCTAGAAAAATGCCGTGAATCTACCTGAAATCCGGAAAACAACCAGATTGGGCTAAAGTTGTATGGCTTATTATCATCCGGAGGTGGCAGCATGGAAATAAATGAACTTCTTAAACTAACGGTAGATAAAGGCGCTTCGGATCTCCATCTCAAGGTACCAAACCCGCCGGTGCTGCGGATCGACGGTGAGCTTGTTCCGCAAGAAGACATACCGGTGCTCACGGCTAGAGACATTGAGTCTGTATTCGAACAAATCAGCAGTCAGGAGCAGAGGGTTACCTTCCTCAGAGAACTAGAGCTGGATTTTGCCTATAGTGTTCCCGGATTGTCGCGATTCAGGGTTAATGTATTGCAGCAAAGAGGTACGATGGGCCTCGCTTTTCGCATAGTACCATTCACGGTCCCGTCAATTGACGATTTTGGACTGCCCCAAATCCTCGAAACGCTTGCCATAAAGCCGAGGGGGCTCATCTTGGTAACCGGTCCTACCGGGAGTGGCAAATCGACCACAATGGCAGCAATGATCAACTATCTCAACGAGAACGATAAACGATGCATCATTACCATTGAAGACCCCATTGAATTTCTATACCGCGACAGGAAATGCATTATTGCACAGCGAGACCTCGGGGATGACACCAAGTCTTTTCCAACAGCCCTAAAGCATGCCCTGCGTCATGACCCCGATGTCATCGTCATCGGCGAGATGCGCGACCTGGAGACGATCAGCACCGCGATCGTGGCAGCAGAGACGGGACACCTGGTACTTGGCACACTCCACACGATTGATGCCGCACAGACTATCGACCGCATAATTGATATATTCCCGCACGGGCAGCAACGGCAAATCAGGTTACAGCTGTCGCAGGTCATTGAAGCGATACTATGCCAGGCCCTCTTAGCCCGTATCGGTGGAGGCCGGGTAGCCGCCTTTGAAATCATGATTGCCAGCACGGCAGTTAGAAACCTAATCCGCGAAGAGAAGGTCCACGAATTACCTGGTGTAATGGAGATTAGTAGCAGGGACGGTATGCAGACCCTGGACCAGGCGCTGTCCGAGTTGGTGAAGAAGGGAACCGTCACACAAGAAGATGCTGCGCTAAAAAGCAGTAATCAGGGACGGTTCAACAAGTGGATGCAGGCTGAACGCGGCCTTCACTGAATCTCGGAGGACAGCCGGGCAAGAAGATAGGGAGGACGTGCCACAAATGAAGACACAGGCCTATGCAACTGAGTTTGATACCCTCGAGAACGAGGTTGTAATTCTGGGTGGCATGGTTGAGAGGCTTCTTAATAC
>JBGOWL010000067.1:0-7189 GCA_041478585.1 Dehalococcoidia bacterium
ATAATCGTCCTTCGGCTTCGCGCAGTCGATGGAAGGGACAACCTCTTCGGCGAAAACAACAGTCGGAGTTCACAACCTTCAACGGTTTTGATACTGCGCGGTCTATCGTGAGGTGAAAGCATGGCCAAGGTTCAGCTACGAAAGACAATTCGAGCTCCAATAGAGAAGGTGGTCGAGTATTTCGGCAATCCCGAGCTATGCTTCAGTGTGCATTCAAGCGATGACGCATCGTTCAAGATCGTGAGCAGCCGTGAGAATGAGATACTGGTTGAGGAAGAACGGGATGCGGGACGTCGACGATTGAAGACCACACATAAAACGGTGCTCCATCTGCCGCATCGCATCGACTCCGAAGTAGTGTCAGGTCCGGGGAAAGGCTCGAAATCAACGACAACCTTTGAGTCAGTATCTGAAGGAACCAGGGTGGTCTATACAATGGACATCAAGTTTGGAGGAATGGCTGGGAAGGTACTGGGCCAGCTTGGGAAACCGTTGTTGAAGAAGATGATGGAGGATGAGATGGAAGCTGCGGCGGAAAAAACCCGCAAGTACCTGGAAGAGGGATCGTGACGGCAGAAGATGCCTTTCCTTTGCACACACAAATGATGCACTATGGTGTGCGTCAACCGTAAATGTGACAGAACATCAAGCGGGAGAAGCGATATGCACAGCGTAAGAACTTCAGCCATGGAACTGTTATTGGGTTTTTTGGCCTGGGTTTTGGTGCTGGGATTGGGCTTCAGCTTCACGTTGTTGGTCAGAGTGACGACGTGGCGGGTGATATTGCCGGTGGAATTCGCCCTCTTTGGTCTGGTAGTTTTGCTCGCTATTCTTGCAGTCAGAAGGACCAAGTGAACGCCGGCGTACGCCAGCGTCAAGGCGAAGCCCTGACTCGTGAAGGGTCATGGATCCTCTGGTCCAGTGTGAACTATTGGTGAGTTTTTGTCATACCTCTGAGGTCTGTTTGAGATGCCATTCGCGTAGAATCCAGTCGAGGAGTGACGACTGTCATGCGGTTCTACGCTCGTCTGAAGGAGCGACTCGGAGACACCTGGTAGCATCGGGCACTTCAATCAAGACCGACGAGGAGACAGATGGCACAACAACAATCGGTACTGCAGAAGATGGAAGAGGCTGCTGGCCTCGCCAAGGCTCTTCACCAGGAGAGAGACAGGGCACTGGAACGCATTAAGACTCTTGACCACGAGAACAGGGATTTGAAAGAGCTGTTGGCACTCGCAGACTCGAAGGTTGACGAAGTGCTTGGTCAAACGTCCGTCACTACCAGCACGAGAGTGTAGGCTGGACATAAGGAGATAGCATGGGTTATGCGATCGATCAGCAGTCAGTGTTGGGCCATCCTGTGAATGTGCTGTCAGGGGCAGCTTCAGATGAAACTTCATTGCAGGGCTCTGATATCAGCGAGCTACTGTCGCAAATAATGCACTTGCAGCCCCACGAAGAAGTAGACATCGTGATGACTTCTGAAGGCGTTCAGAACACCCTAGAGCGACCTGGTGACACGGAACACCGGGGTTACCTAATGGACATAGAATTGGGCGAAATATCCACGATCTGTGTGAAGCGAACCTTCTAGGCCCAGCTTGCAGCCCGGCAGAGTCCATCAGATCCTGTAGATACAGCAACAGGTCCAAACGGACAGCAAACCTCCAATATGACTGCCCACCAAGGTCATTGACGGTCATGAGGGCCACTTGGGCAAAAAAGAAGGAGCCGGGTAAACCTCGGCTCCCTCTACAACCGTTATTCGAGATCCGCTCTATTTCACTTCAATCCGCTTGCTCTTGGCCTCTTCAGCCTTGGGCAACCGTATCTCCAAGACTCCGTTCTCCAGAGTGGCTGATGCCTTGCCAGAGTCAACAGGGAATGGAAGAGATAGAGCTCGTGAGAACTTACCATAATGCCTCTCGCGCAGGTAGTAGCTACCCTCTTGTGTCTCATCCTCGCCCTTCTTCTCAGCCTCTATCCGAAGCAACTCCCCGTCGATCGTCACATCGAAGCTGTCCTTCTCAACACCAGGAAGCTCTGCCTTTACTACCAACTCATCATTCGCCTCGTGGACATCTAGGGTCATATAGTGACCACCCCAACGTTCCCAGTTTGTCCACAGCCCGTCCGTCAGATTCTCTAGCTCCTCGATGATGCTTGGGCGTCTCACTATCATAGCTGTCATCATTGTACCTCCTTCTGCTTTCTTTAGAACTTTGTTCTTAATACACCATAAATTGTATTTGACTGATGGCGGACAGTAAGCGACTTTTGTCACGTTCTGGTGGAGAGATATGACAGCCTGTTGTGATAGTTACGAGAGAATATCAGCCCTTCCGGTGATACGCTTGAGAGCATGCCAGCGTACACTATATCGGCAGTAGCGGGAATGTTCCTGAGAGGGAACTCCCCGAGTCTTCAATATCATTACGGAGTTGATGCCATGCCAGTGAAACGGCGATTGAATGCTCTGCAGACTGAATCAAAAGAAACCTGTAGGCACCATTGGATAATCGAGTTCGCACAGGAGGAAACCAGCAAGGGCGTGTGCAGATTGTGTGGCCAACAAAGGGAGTTCAGTAACCATCTGCAACCAGGCAATGAAGGTAAAGAGAAACAGCCCAAGGCACCTCGACCTCACCAAAACGAATGGGAGACAGAGGAATCCAGGAGTCTGGTAACATAGGGCGATTCAGCTTGTTTGTTGTCCAGACACTATTGATTCTTGGTCCGAAGTGAACTTGCGAAGACCTCTCTTCCCACAATCTTCATTCAAACCCCTCAGCCCACTCCCAGGGAATCCAGGCCGTGGCGAAGCGCCTCAAGGACTATACGGTCTTCATCAGGGAACACAGTGCGGGGGTCGAGAAGCAGTGAATTACCTTCTATCCGTCCCACAACCGGTGGCTGGTGAGCCCTTAGCCTGGCCGCCAGTGCTTGAACCGTATTCCGCTCTTTTGCCCTGGCTGATCCCTTGATGACCAGAAGCCTGGTAGGCAGGGTGCTTCCTGGCAGGCTACCCCCTCCCACTACAGATTCGCCTTCCGTCACAGTGGCCAGTCCCTTGAAGTGCACTGACCACTCCCTGGCCCGCTTCTCTATCTCCTCCAGAGGCATGGATATCATCTGCCACACTGGTATCTTCTGCTCTGCCTCTCCCTTGAGATAATGGAGAAGGGTAGCAGCCAGCCCGGCCATTCTCGTTTTGTCAACGCGCGCTGCACGAGCCAAGGGGTGTTTCCTGAGTTTGTCAATGAGGTGCTTTTTGCCCACAATGATGCCGGCTTGTGGGCCACCCAGGAGCTTATCTCCCGAGAAGAAGGCCAAGGCGACGCCGGCAGCAATGGTGTCTTGAACCATTGGCTCGGGGCCCAATCCAAATCTGGTGGTATCCAGGAAACAACCGCTTCCCAGGTCATCCAGCACGGGCAGATTGTGCTTCTCCCCTAGTTCTGCGATTTCATTTACAGATACCTCTTGAGTGAACCCTACTATCTTGAAGTTGCTTGAGTGCACACGTAGCAGTGCCGCTGTTCTGGAGGTAATCGCCTGCTCGTAGTCCGATGGGTAGGTACAATTGGTGGTACCCACTTCCACCAGCTTGGCCCCACTCTGGCGCATCACATCGGGGATGCGGAAACCACCGCCGATCTCTACTGCTTGCCCTCGGGACACAATCACCTCCTTCTTCTTCGCCAGGGCACTCAAGGCGAGGAGAACTGCAGAGGAGTTGTTATTCACCACCAGGGCCGCTTCGGCCCCCGTAAGCCGACACAGCAGGGAGGATATGTGGACTTCGCGAGACCCGCGTGCACCACTTTCAAGATCGAATTCCAGGTTCACATAGCCCAGGGAGACCGTCTTCATAGCAGCTGCGGTTTCCTGGCTGACGGGCGCACGGCCCAGATTGGTGTGCAGAACAACACCGGTAGCGTTGATCACCGGCCTTAGCGTTATTTGGCCCAGAGACTCAACACGGGCGCAAACCGATGCCAACAATTCATTAAAAGAAGGGGCGGGTTGACCTCTGACAATCGATGAACGACTTTCTTCAAGAATTAGGCGCACTTCATCGGTAATGAATTGGCGAGAATATATTGCCTCAAGCGGTTGGAGGCACTCATCTGCCAGCAGCCTGTCTACACTGGGGAGACTGCGAAAACGGTTTGACATCCTGATCCTCTCCTTGGCCATACAAATGTAGCACAGGCCTCATTAAGGGGCAAATTGGCGAGGAAAGGCATGTTTTTGACAAGTTGATCCCCAGGATGGTACAAATTCAGGAAGCGAGAACCATGAGGTGTCTTCTCGCAGATTCTGGTGGAGAGGGGGTGAGATCGATGAATCGCCGAACGTGAACCAACCTGAGCCGAAGAGCGTGGCTCTTCGTCGGAGAGGTCCCTGTCAGAATAGTTGGAAAAGGAGGTTACTACTTTGCGGCGATTGTTTCGATCGCTTTCTCCCCACATGTTGTTGATCATTTCTGGACTAGTCTTTGGAGTCCTCGCTTCGTTACTAGTCAGATGGGGCAATCCAGGCAACATGGGCTTCTGCGCCGCCTGCTTCCTGAGAGACATCACCGGAGCGCTTGGCTTGCACCGAGCGGAGGTGGCGCAGTACATCCGCCCTGAAATACTGGGGCTAGTGCTTGGCAGCTTCATTGCTGCCTTCGCCTTCAAGGAATTTCGAACTAGAGGTGGCTCTGCGCCTCTAGTTCGTTTTTTGCTGGGTGCCCTGATGATGATCGGCGCCCTGGTGTTCCTGGGCTGCCCTGTAAGAGCTCTGCTTCGATTGGCTGGTGGTGATCTTAATGGTATCACTGCCCTCGTTGGCTTGGCCTTTGGTGCTTTCCTGGGAATCCTCTTTCTGAAGCGAGGTTTCAACCTCGGTCGATCCACCAAGATGCCATCCCTGCCGGGATGGCTTTTCCCTGCATTCACAATAGTCCTTCTCCTGTTTGCCATCTTCACCCCATATTTCATCTTCTCCAGCACCACAGGACCCGGGGCGCTCCACGCCGTGCTGTGGATAGCGCTGGTCATTGGATTGGGCGTCGGCTTTCTAGCTCAGCGGACCAGGATGTGCTTCGTGGGGGGCTGGCGAGATCTGATGCTCATTAAGGACATCCGCCTTTTTAGCATCATAGCGGCCTTCTTCGTCGGGGCACTGGTTACCAACCTCATCCTCGGCCAAGTGGGTCACTGGGGTTTCACTGATCAGCCAATAGCTCATAACAATCACCTGTGGAACTTCTTCAGCATGGCACTGGTAGGGCTGGCAGCTACTCTCCTCGGTGGCTGTCCCCTGCGTCAGATGATCCTCTCTGGTGAGGGAGACACTGATGCCGTCATGACGGTCCTCGGCATGATAGCTGGCGCGGCTGTGGCTCACAACTTCGGCCTGGCTGCTAGCCCCAAGGGAGTAGCTACGTTTGGCGCCTGGGCAGTAGGCATCGGACTGGCCATTGCCCTGGTCACTGGTTTCCTTATGAAGGAAAGGAGGCAATCCTGATGATGGAGGTAGATGCCAGAGGCTTCTCCTGTCCTATACCGGTAGTCAAAACCAAAGAAGCGATTGACAATAACCCGAACGTACCGTTGACTGTCCTCGTGGAGAGCGAGGTCTCCAAGGAGAATGTTTCCCGCCTGGCCAGAAGCAGGGGCTATTCCGTCAAGTTAGAGCGGATCGAAGACGGTTTTCGTCTGCTGCTGAGCCCATCGTCGAAGTAGGCTGTAATCTCATGTCGAAGAGCATAGGATAGGGCACGAAATGATCTATCTGGATAATGCGGCTACTTCCTGGCCTAAACCAGAAGCGGTATATCAGGCGATGGATAATTTCATGCGCCATACTGGGGCCAGCCCCGGTCGCTCCGCACATCAGCTTTCCATTGAAGCAGGCCGCATTGTTTATGAAACAAGAGAGGCCTTAGACATGCTCTTCGGCATGGGTGATCCAACGCGTATCGTCTTTACCTCGAATGCCACCGAAGCCTTGAATGTGGTGATACGAGGACTCCTGCACCCCGGTGACCATGTGATCACCAGCAGCATGGAGCACAACTCGGTGATGCGACCACTGCGTCATATGGAGAAACTGGGTGTCGAAGTAACCGTGGTCAAGTGCTCTTCCGAAGGTTCCCTCAATCCCTATGATATAGAGCAGGCTGTTGGTCGGCATACCAGGCTCGTCATTCTCAATCACGCCTCCAATGTCGTGGGCACCCTTCTGCCCGTGGCCGAAGTGGGCCAGATTACCCGCCGTCGCGGAGTGCTTCTGATGATTGATGCGGCTCAGACCATGGGATGCTATCCCGTCGATGTAGAGGAGATGCATATCGATCTGCTGGCCTTCTCTGGGCACAAGGGACTCTACGGGCCGCAGGGAACGGGCGGCCTGTACATTCGCAAAGGTATTGAATCCAGCATTGAACCTCTCAAATATGGAGGCACGGGCAGTCGCTCCGAACATGAGTACCAGCCTGATTTCCTGCCTGACAAGTATGAGAGCGGAACACCCAACACAGTGGGGTTAGCCGGCCTGGGCGCTGGAGTGCGCTTCGTTCTGGAGCAGGGTGTGAATGAAATACAGAAAAGGGAACAGGTGCTGACAAAATCACTCATCGATGGATTGAAGGCTATCCCCGGTGTCACCATTTACGGAGACAGCAATCCCAGAAAACGGGTAGCGGTCGTCTCCTTCAACGTCTCTGGCCTCACTTCTTCAGAAGTGGCCATGCAACTAGAGGAGTACCATCAGATTATGTGCCGTCCAGGACTGCACTGCGCTCCCTCAACCCATAAGACGCTGGGAACCTTTCCTCAGGGTGCTATAAGGCTGAGCCCCGGCTACTTCACTTCAGACGATGATATCGAGGGAACCTTGGAGGCAGTGCGAAGAATCACTACTACCAAAGCGAGGTGTTAGAATGTCTGAAAACGTGGATGCGCGTGGGCTGGCCTGTCCTCAACCTGTGGTCTTGACTAAAAAGGCATTGGAAAAAGCTGATGAAGTGTTTGTGATCGTAGATAACGAGACGGCTAAGCAGAATGTTTCCCGTCTGGCAGACAGCCGGGGATTCCAGGTATCTGTGGAGAAGAAGGGTGAAGCAACTTATCTACACCTGACCAGGAAAGTGAGCGGGTTGAAGAAGTCCTCAGTCACTCCTGCCACTAAGTCG
>JBGOWL010000074.1:0-6998 GCA_041478585.1 Dehalococcoidia bacterium
CGGTGAAAGGGTTCTGGGTCTACAGCAAGCCTATGCAGACATCAACAGCTCTCTTCATGGAGCCTTTGCCGTGCTGGCAGCCCTGCACTACCGAAAGCGCACCGGCAAAGGTCAACACATCGACATGGCCCAGATGGAAGCAGTCATCAGCATTGCCGGCGAAGCAGTCCTGGAATACACCATGAACGGAAGAGTTCTGGGCACACTGGGCAACCGCCATCCCACAATGTGCCCCCACAACAACTATCGCTGCAAAGGAGAAGACAAGTGGGTCTCCATCGCCATTCAAACGGAAGAAGAATGGAAGAGCTTCTGTCAGGCCATTGGCAACCCACCGTGGACAAAGGACGAGAAATTCGCCGACGCCTACTCCCGGCTAAGAAATCAAGAGGAACTGGATGGGCTTGTTTCAGAGTGGACCATTAACTACGACTATTATGAGATTACCGAGCTCCTTCAGAGGGCCGGCGTGGCAGCAGCGCCCTGCCTCGACACCGAGGGACGTTTTTTTGACCCGCACCTTCAGGCAAGGCAGACCTACATGGAAGTAGAGCACCCCGCCACTGGCGTAGATTGGGTGGCCAACTCAGCCTGGCGACTCTCTGAAAACCCCACCGAGATCCACCACCGTTCGCCCATGTTTGGAGAGCATAACAGCTACGTACTCAAAGATCTCCTGCACATGACTGATGAAGAGATCGCCCAACTGGAATCAGAGAAAGTAATCTACTAGAGTCAGCAATGCTGGAGAGTCTCCTCCACGGTGCCAGACAGCTAGGCCTCGCCATCACCCCAGAGCAAGCCCGACAGTTTCAACTCTACTATGAAGAACTGGTGGAGTGGAACAAAAGAGTTAACCTGACTGCTATCACCGGCTACGAAGAGGTACAAATCAAGCACTTCCTGGATGCCCTCACTCTGATAACAGCCCTGGAAGACACACCGTGGGCAAAAGGGGATTTCACCCTCATCGACGTAGGCAGCGGAGCCGGTGTCCCTGGCATACCTCTGAAGATCGTTCTCAGCAACGCCAGGGTTGTCCTTCTGGACTCCGTCGCCAAGAAGACAGCCTTTCTACAGCACGCCGTAAAGAGCCTCGGGCTTGGGAACGTGGAGGTAGTAACAGCCCGGGCCGAAGAACTTGCTCATCAATCGGCATATCGTCAGACCTTTAATCTGGCGGTATGTCGTGCCGTCAGTAAGCTGGCTACCATCGCCGAGCTGACTCTGCCTTTTTGCCAGAACGGTGGCCTTGTCATTGTCCCCAAAAAGAAACCAATTGACGATGAATTGGCCCGGGCCGCCAGAGCAATAGACATCCTCGGCGGCAGATCAAAAGAAGTCAAGAACATACACTTCAAGGGACTGGAGCAACACTGTCTGGTTGTTCTAGAGAAGGTTACCCCTACACCGCCACGCTATCCACGCCGTCCCGGCATGCCAGAAAAGCGCCCCATTTCATAGCAACCCATACCATCAATCAGACATCAGCACCCATCTTGCTAAGTCCCTTCCCATACTCTACTATTCTATGTTGTGTAGCAGGGATCCACCTGCTTGGGGGAAAGGGGCTGTTAGACCACATATGCCTTCCTTCGAAATCATCTCTGAGTTCAAACCGACCGGCGATCAACCACAGGCAGTTGAAAAGCTGGTGACTGGACTGGCCAACGGATACAGTCAGCAAACCCTCCTTGGCGTAACCGGGAGCGGCAAGACCTTCGCCATGGCCAATATCATCGAGAGCGTTCAAAGGCCCACCCTGGTCATGTGTCATAACAAGACTCTGGCTGCTCAACTATATACAGAGTTCAGCGAATTCTTCCCCCGCAACGCCATAGAGTACTTTGTCAGCTACTACGACTACTATCAGCCTGAAGCCTATGTCCCACGGACCGACACATATATCGAAAAAGAGACTGACATAAACGACGAAATCGACAAGCTGCGCCATGCTGCCACACGCGCCCTTTTTGAAAGAAGAGACGTCATCATAGTAGCTTCAGTCTCCTGCATCTACGGCCTCGGCTCACCAGAGGAATACCACGGCTTCGTAGTCGAACTCCAGAAAGGTGATAGCCGCAGCCGAAATAAGATAATACGTCAACTCGTAGACATGCAATACCAGAGGAATGACATCGATTTCACTCGGGGTAGGTTCCGCATTAGAGGTGATGTCCTGGAGATCCAGCCTTCCTATGAAGAGAACGCGGTTCGCGTTGAATTCTGGGGTGATGAAATCGAGCGCATCGTAGAGGTAGATCCTCTCACAGGCGAAGTGCTGGCAGAGAGGGAGAATATAGATATCTACCCTGCAAAGCACTTCGTCACTTCCCATGAGAAGCTGGTGGCAGCCATTGCCGATATTCGAGTAGAATTGCACCAAAGACTGGAGGAACTTCGCAGTCGAGGAAAGATCCTGGAAGCGGCCAGATTGGAGGCTCGTACCAACTATGATATCGAGATGCTCCAGGAAGTGGGATACTGTACCGGTGTCGAGAACTACTCTCGCCATCTCGCGCGTCGTCCCCCAGGCAGCCCCCCTTGGACACTCCTTGATTACTTTCCCGACGACTTCCTGCTGTTCATTGATGAATCACACATGACCCTGCCACAGATCAGAGGAATGTATCACGGTGACCGAAGTCGGAAGGAGACTCTGGTGGAATTCGGCTTTCGCCTTCCCTCAGCTCTGGACAACCGCCCCTTGACCTTTGAGGAATTCAAGCAGCATATCAACCACGTTGTCTACGTCTCAGCTACACCGGGGCCCTATGAATACCAGCACAGCCAGCAGATAGCCGAACAGCTTGTCCGCCCCACCGGCCTGCTTGAGCCAACTGTCGAGGTCAAACCCACCAAAGGTCAGATCGACGATCTTCTGGAGCAGATAAAGACCCGTGTCGATCGCGGTGAGCGTTGCCTGGTAACTACGCTCACCAAAAGAATGGCAGAGGAGCTTTCTGAATATCTGAGGGACACCGGAATAAAGACACACTACCTTCACTCAGAGATCGAAACATTGCAGAGGGTAGAGATTCTGCGTGATCTCCGCCTCGGGGTCTATGACGTGGTCGTCGGGATCAACCTTCTCCGTGAAGGGCTGGATTTGCCTGAGGTGAGCTTAGTAGCCGTTCTGGATGCTGACAAAGAAGGCTTCTTGAGATCAACAGGAGCGCTTATTCAGACCATGGGACGCGCCGCCCGTCATGTCGACGGCCACGTCATCATGTATGCCGACATCATTACCGATTCAATGAGAGTTGCCATCGATGAAACCTCCCGTCGCCGCTCAATTCAGGAAGCCTACAACCAGGAACATGGCATCACCCCACAGAGCATAAGAAAGGCCATAAAGGACATAACCGACAGAGTGAAGGCAGTGGCCGAGCCTCACGCCCCCTATGAAGCATCAGCACCCGTCTCCAGGGATCAAATAGCCATGCTGATCAAAGACCTGGAGACTCAGATGAAGAACGCCGCCAGGAATCTGGAATTCGAAAAAGCAGCCCTTCTGCGCGATCGAATGGTTGATCTGAAGAGGGAGCTGGTCGCCTTTCAGCCGATTGAAGCAAACAAACAGCAGAATATCACCTCACAGGCCACCGAAAACAAGCGGAGAAAACCTGTTAAAAGTCATCGTAAAGTGATTAAATAGAGGCCGGAACTGCGGAATGAATGACAAAAGCAATGCCACAGACCTGCCCGGCGATGGAATATCGCTATTGCGCCGGCGAATCGCTGAATTCAAAGCATCTCCAAAACTCCGCTACAGTCTAGCCCAACAGTTGTTCGAGAGCCTGTTTGGTATCACACCAACCGCGATCTATGTCACCCAAAATGCCACTCTACAATATGTCAATCACCAGTTTCAGTCATGCACAGGTTACGACAAAGATGAATTGTTGGGCCAGGATTTCTTGAGGCTCGTGATACCCGAGGATAGAGATGCAGTAACCGAAAATGCCCTCATGATGTTGAACGGAGAATCCTTGTCCCCTTATGAATACAGGATTGTCACCAAGAGCGGAGAGACCAGGTGGGTAGCAGGGACTGTCACTCCTATTCAATACCTGGAGCAGCAGGCAACCCTGGGCAGTCTCACCGATGTTACCGAGCGCAAAAGGATGGAAAGAGCCTCAAGGGAGTCTGATGAGAGGTATCGGACCCTGTTTGAGTCTGCAGAAGAAGGAATACTCATAATAGATAATGAGACCGATAAGTTCACCTATGCCAACCCGGCAATTTGTAGAATGCTCGGATACAGCCAGGAGGAACTGCGAGGCATGGATAGAAGCACCATTCATCCAAGAGACGAATGGATGCGTGTTTCTTCTGAACTCGAAGCGCAAGCCACAGGAAAGAAAGCGCTGGCCACAAATATTCCCTGCCTTACCAAAGACAGGGCCCCACTATACGTCGACATCAGTGCCACTACAGCCCTCATAAACAAGAGAGAGTGCACCATAGGTTTCTTCAGAGACGTCACCGAGCGCAAGCAGATGGAAGATGAGCTGCTGGAATCAGAAGGCAAACTGCAGACTATGTTCGATTCCATCGCAGACGGGATAATAGTCACTGATCTGGGTGGCAATATAGTACGGCTGAACGATGCCACCATGGCTCTTCATGGGTGCAGCCACAAAGAAGAACTAGCCGGCAGTCGCCTCCTCGACTTCGTCGCCGAGCAAGACCGCGATAGAGTCATGGAGAACATGGAGAGAGCCTTCGAACATGGCCGCAGCAGCAGCATGGAGTATCTGCTCCTGACCAGAAACGACAGAGAGGTCCCTGCCGAGTTGAGCACTGCCCTGCTAAAAGACAAGTCTGGCAAACCAGCGGGCTTCATTACCATCACCAAGGACATCACCGAACGCAAGCGAGCCGAGGAGGAAATCCTGCAGCGCACTCGCGAGCTGGCTGCCCTGCATCAGGTGCTGACTGCAATCACTCAGACCCTGGACATCGACAAGGTGTTAAGAGAGATCGTCTCACAGGTCGGAGCGGCGCTGGAATCCAACTACACCAGTATAGTCATGGTAAACGAAGATGGCAGCCTGGGGGTGGGTAGCGAGGAGTTCGTAGATATTGCCCCGCTATCCGCCAGGCCACAACTGCAGGGTGTCACCAGAAGAATAGTGGATATCACACCATCACCCATCAGCGCAAGGCCACACGGAGTAACCAGAAAGATCATCACCAGTGGTGAGCCCGTGGTTATCGACGACGTGGATGCTGTGGAAGGCACCAACCCCATACTTGTGGCAGCAGGCATCAAATCATATGCCGGCGTGCCTATCAAGGCCAAGAAGGCCATCATCGGGGTACTGTTCGTACATAGTACCAGGCGAAACGCCTTTGACGGTAAGGCCGAGTTGCTCATTGCCTTTGCAGACGAGGCAGCTATAGCCATCGAAAATGCCCGTCTCTACAAAGACGCCAGCACTGTTGGTGCCCTGCGTGAAGCAGATCGCCTCAAGACCGAACTTCTGGCCAATGTTTCCCACGATTTGCGTACCCCCTTGACTTCTATCAAGGGCTATACTACAACTATACTTCGCCACTATGATAGGCTTGCCGATGAAGAGAAGCGCGACTTTCTGCACGAAATTGAGCTCGCCAGTGACCGGCTCACCGAACTTATTGAGAATCTGCTGCAACTTTCAAAACTGGAAGCCGGTGGATTCCATATGCAGAAAGAGCCTTTGGCCATCGCCTCCATGGTCAGTAATGCCGTCGAAGATCTGGAGCAAAAAGCGAAGAGCCACCATTTCGTCACCCATCTTGGAGAACCCTTGCCTCTGGTTGACGCAGATCCCCGCCGCATCCGCCAGGTGTTGGACAACCTCCTCAGTAACGCCGTCAAATACTCGGCCGAGGACACAGAAATAACAGTGGAATGCCAGGCAAATGACACGGATCTGGTGGTCCGCGTACGGGACCAGGGAGTCGGCATAGGCCCGGAGGAACTTGACAGAATCTTCGATCGCTTCTACCAGGCCTCTTCTGGAGTATCTGCTAGAGGAGGAGGCGTCGGCTTGGGTCTCGCCATCTGCAAGGGTATAATAGAAGCTCATGGAGGTCGTATCTGGGCAGAAAGCACGCAGGATGAAGGAAGTACCTTCACCTTCACACTGCCGCTTGGACAAACCGACACTTCAGACCAAAGTGATGATGGCCATGAACCATGAAACTTCGAGATTCAGGCCTCACCATCTTGATAGTTGCCAAAATGATAGCTAGGGAGGTAGAACCATGCCCCATCGGAAGCCGTTGATCCTGGTCGTAGATGATGATCCGGGAATTCTCAAATTGGTCAGCGCCAACCTCGACTTGGAGGGGTACCAGGTAGTCACAGCACGTGATGGTAAAGCAGCCATCGAGGTCGTCGAGAATCAGCAGCCTACGCTTGTCGTTCTTGATATCATGATGCCCGGCATCGATGGCTTCCAGACATGTCAAGGCATACGCGAATTCTCGGAGGTCCCCATCATAATGCTTACTGCCAAAGGCAGGGCTGAGGACGTCATACAAGGCCTCAATGTTGGCGCCGACGACTACGTCATCAAGCCCTTTAGCACCGAGGAGCTTTTGGCACGGGTAAGGGCGGTGCTCCGTCGAGCAAAGTTCCCGGAGGAGATGCCACAGCCACCATTTACCTCAGGCAACCTGTCCATAGATTTCGCCCGCCACCAGGTTACCATAGGCGAGGAAGAGGTCATGCTAACCCCCACTGAATACAGAATCCTTTGCCTGCTCGCCCGAAACTCCGGCAGAACCATTACTCAAGACCAGCTTCTCACCGAAGTCTGGGGGCAGGAATACTGTGGTGATACACACATTCTCCAAGTGGCCGTCGCCCGCTTGAGGAAGAAGATCCAGGATGACCCGGGCAATCCCAAATACATCGTCACCAGACCGGGCATCGGCTATACCTTCAAGAAGCCCATAGAAACAGGTAGTTAAACCCCCTCGAAATCTTGCTCGTACCAGACAGC